>CAVOCL010000339.1:0-2504 GCA_963694185.1 Dehalococcoidia bacterium | reverse complement strand
GATTGGTGAGGCATTATGGATCTAGTTGCTCGAGACAGAGTGGAGTATCAATTCGAGGACGCTATTGCTTCTGTTGAGGCACTGAACGATTCGGAAGATTCACAGGTTGCTCGAGAAGTGAGCCTGGTGAATGTGGGTGTGATGACGCCGAACGAGGTGCGTGCGAGGCACGGGCTGTCGACGGAGGAGTGGGGCGAGGCGGCTCGGGTTGGGTGATGGTCAACTCGAATTCCTCGTAATCCGTTCTCAGGATCGGCGAAATTTTGGGTGTGGATTTTCTAGTATGAAGATGTGCATTCAGGAGATTTTGTAAGAGATTTTGCGTTGATCATGGTTGCCGCAGCTGCGGCCCTGATCGTATTCCGGCTACTTCGGCAACCGCCGATCCTCGGCTATCTGCTCGCGGGCGTGCTCGTGGGGCCGTTCGCGCTGCAAGGTCGCTTCGTCTCCGATACCCAGACCGTCTCGTTGGTCGCAGAGGTCGGGCTTGTTGTTCTGCTATTTTCGCTTGGCGTTGAGTTCGGGTGGGAGCGGATTCGCAAGGTTGGATTCCGGGTTGTGATTATCGGTGCGATCGAGATCACCGTGATGATCGCACTTGGTTATTACCTTGGAAGAGCCCTCGGATGGACCGCCACTACGTCGATATATTTGGGCGCAGCGTTGGCGTTTTCTAGCTCGGCTGTGCTGGTGGGGATCTTGCGTGAAAGCGGCCAGCTAATGACTCTTCGGGGTCAGCTGGTTGTTGGTGTTTTGGTAGTTGAAGACTTCGTTGCCGTGGTGATACTGGCGGTGTTTGCCGGTTATGCCAGCCAGGAAGACGGTGGTGCGGTTGAGGTTTGGCCGATCGTAATCAAGATGGCCGTTTTCGCTGTTGGAGCCCTCGTATTCGGCACGCTATTGACACCTCGACTAATGGATCTGTTGGACTATTTGAAGTCACGGGAAACGCTGTTGATCGGCAGCTTGGGGCTGTGTTTCGGAGTGGGACTGCTCGCTCGTGAGATGGGGCTTTCTGCTGGAGCGGGCGCATTCCTGATTGGAACGGTGCTAGGCGATACGAAGCATCGGGATCAGATCGCACGGCTCATCGCACCAGTTCGTGACGTGTTCGCAGCGTTGTTCTTCGTTTCGATAGGCATGCTTGTGAATATGGCCGACGTGCCCGAGTATTTCGGAACTGCGCTGATAGTCACTGGCGTGCTGGTTGCGGGCAAAGTTCTTGCTGCGACAGTTGGAACGTTCCTAACCGGGCATGATGGCGAGGCTTCGTTAGGAGTCGGAACAGCAATGCCGCAGCCGGGAGAATTTTCGTTGGCGATCGCCCGTTCGGGAAGCGAGCATGCCTCTGTCGGTGCACAGCTGTACCCGGTCGTGATCATCAGCACACTGATGTCGTCGTTTATCTACCCGTTCGTGTTCAAGTCTCCCGGCGTGATTGGTTCGATATTTGGTTGGATATTGCCTGAACATGCGAAGAGAAAAGCGGCTGGATTTTCCAGAACTACCGACACTGCTCGGCGGGCGATGGCGCCAGCGAAACCTGCGCCTCACGATTTGGTTCGAGGTGTGCGGTCGGCCGCCGTAAGCTTCGGAATTATCGGATTGGTAATCGTTGCTGGGATGCTTATTTCAAACGTCGGCACGAATTTGGCGAGCGAGTTCGGAATCTCATCCGATCTGATAAGCGTTGCGATACTGGCAGCTGTTGTCACGCTGGCGGTTCCGGCTGGAATCGTGCTGTGGCGAGTGCTTGCCGATTTGAGCGTAGTGTTTGCACGATGTGCTTTTGTTCGATTCAATTTGACTAAGGGTCTTCAATTTGCCGATGTGGTGGGCACGGTGGTTGTGAGTGTCTTGCTATTACTTGCTGGGGTATGGATGGTGACTCAGCTGCTCGAGATGATGCCGGTGGCCGACATGACGTCGCCGTTGCCTGCGCTGGTTATGGTGCTTAGTGCTGCGGTGACGGCGACTCTTGCGATGAAGATTCATTCACAAATGGACAAAACGTTCAGGCGGACTCTTCTGGGTGATGTTCCGGGTGTGACGAGCAGGGATTCAGAATCTTCGGACGCCTGAAGGGTTGTGGATTAATTGTCGGTTCAAACCGAACTTTGGGTTCGCCCGATCGGTTCAATTTGCAGTAAACGCGATACCTCGATAGCGGATATCACGGTTTTTGAGAGCCACGTCGGGTGATACCAATTGGTAATTGGATTCACAAATATCGATTGATTCTGATTCGGTCTGAGCGAGAGGACACAGCATGGCTGACGATCGCGCCCTGATAATTGAAATTGAAGAACGGTTCGTTGAGGCTACGAATAACTCCGACGTTCAAGAGTTCGACGAGCTGTTTGCAGAAGACGCTGTGCTGATGTTGCCGGATCGTCCTGCGGTGAGCACTCGCGTTGCGATCGTTGCGCATTATCGAGAATTTTTCAGGTCGATCAAGGCTCGGCTTGTTTCGGTGGTTGCCGAGATCGAGGTGTTCGACACGT
>CAVOCL010000338.1:0-2507 GCA_963694185.1 Dehalococcoidia bacterium | reverse complement strand
CATCTCAATCTGAACGTAACCGGCACCGCTGCAAGCCTCGCAACGACCTCCCTTTACGTTGAACGAAAAACGCCCGGCTTTGTAACCACGGGCCTTCGCCTCGGGCATCGAAGCGAAAATATCTCGGATATTGGTGAAAACGCCGGTATATGTAGCCGGATTCGAACGAGGAGTACGCCCAATCGCCGACTGATCAATGTTGATCACCTTGTCGACATGCTCAAGACCGGTAACCTCGTCGTGCTCTCCCGGTCGATCCTTCGAACGGTAGAAGTGCTGCGCAAGCTTCTTCGAAAGAATCTCGTTCACAAGCGTGCTTTTGCCAGAACCGGAAACTCCGGTGATGCAAGTCAGCGTCCCGAGCGGAATAGCCACTGAAACGTTTTGCAGATTGTTCGCACGACCGCCAAGAACAGCAAGCTCCTGACCGTTGCCCTTACGACGCTTCTTCGGGATCGGAATAGACATACGACCACTCAGGTACGCACCCGTCAGCGACTCTTCGCTCTTGAGCACAGCCTCGATCGGCCCTTCGACAACCACGTTGCCGCCGAATTGCCCGGCTCCAGGTCCCATATCGATAATGTGGTCGGCAGCACGCATCACGGCCTCATCGTGTTCAACGATCAGCACCGTATTTCCAACGTCTCGCAAATTCTTGAGCGTCCCGATCAACCGGTCGTTGTCGGCAGGGTGCAACCCAACCGATGGCTCGTCGCAAACATACAAAACGCCCATGAGCCCGGAGCCGATCTGCGTTGCCAGCCTGATTCGCTGACCCTCACCACCCGAAAGCGTTGCCGCTGCTCGGTTCAAAGTCAGATAGTCGAGTCCAACCCTCGAAAGGAAGCCCAGCCGAGCCTCCACTTCCTTCAGGATCTGAGTTGCAATCGCCTGTTCACGGCTGCTCAGAGGATCCTCGGCGTCGCCACCTTCCTCCTCATCAGATTCCGGCCAAACCCCAGTTCGACACGCATTCACCCATCGCAAAGCGTTCTCAACCGACTGGCTCGTGACTTCCATCACGTTCATGCCAACCACAGTCACCGCCAGCACCTCAGGCTTCAGGCGAGCGCCACCACACGTAGCGCATGCACGTTGCGTCATGTACCGAGCGATGTCGTCACGAACGGAGTCCGACTCAGTATCAACGTGCCGCCGTTCCATGTTCGGAATAACGCCATCGAACGCCGTGTTCCAGCTGTAAACCCGGCCCTTCTGAGTCTGGTGCGAAACCTCAAGCTTCTTCCCGGCCGTTCCGTACAAAATAACGATCAGGTGCTCTGGATCCATCTCACGAATTGGCGTATCCATTGAGAATCCGAAATGTTCGGCAAGAGATTCCAGCGTCGAGTGGTACCACGGCGAATTCGTTCCGGCTCGTGCCCACGGCGTGATCGCACCGTTATTCAAACTAAGTGACTTGTCCTGAATCACAAGATCGGGATCAACTTCCAGCTTGTATCCAAGCCCCGTGCAAGTAGGGCACGCACCGAATGGCGTGTTGAACGAGAAATTGCGGGGTTCAAGCTCGGCAATTGAAATATCGCAGTGAACACAGGCGAAATGCTCGGAATAGACGACGTCTTCGTCCTTGCCCTTCGCTCCTGTACCCAGTTTCGAAGCGATCAAGTTTCCGCCAGCAAGCCGCAACGCCGCTTCAACCGACTCCGTAAGCCGGCCACGTTCGGTGTCTTCTCGAACGATTATTCGATCGACAACGATCTCGATATCGTGCCACTTGGTCTTCGCCAGTTTGAATTCGTCCGAAAGCTCTTTCGTCTCGCCATCGATTCGCACTCGAACAAACCCGTCGGTTCGAGCGGTTTCGAATACCTGAACGTGCTCACCCTTCATGTGGGTGATCATCGGGGCCAGCACCTGCAGACGAGTGCCATCGTCCATCCTCAGTATCGAATCAACGATCTGCTGCACGGTCTGGCGCTGCACCGGGCGGCCACAGTTGTAGCAGTGGGGCCGTCCCGCCCTCGAGAACAGCAAACGAAGATAGTCGTAGATCTCAGTAACTGTGCCAACGGTAGAACGGGGGTTGCGAGAAACGCCCTTCTGGTCGATCGATATCGAAGGACTCAGCCCCTCAATGTGGTCAACATCGGGCTTTTCCATTCGGCCAAGAAACTGGCGAGCGTAGGCCGAGAGCGATTCAACGTAGCGACGCTGACCTTCAGCGAAGATCGTGTCGAACGCAAGACTGCTCTTGCCCGATCCCGACACTCCCGTAATAACGGTCAGCGTGTCCCTGGGGATGCTGATGTCGAAGTTCTTTAGATTGTGTTCGCGTGCGCCGCGAATGACGATATCGGAGTCGGGCACTTTTACTTCGGTTCTACGTGTGTGCCAATGGCACTTTTTCTAGGGAAGAGGGTAGATACAGCCTGGTGAATTTCAACTGTCGGTGAGCTTGCGCGTGCGACCCACCCAACACGAGTTCGGATTCAGTTCAACGAGTGTAACAATCCAACGCAAGTTTCCGACGATCCATGTCA
>CAVOCL010000337.1:0-2523 GCA_963694185.1 Dehalococcoidia bacterium | reverse complement strand
GTAATCCAGATGTGATTTATGATCGCTGGGCCTTCGATATCGGCCAGCACAACAGTCTCACCAGGAGCCAGCGTTATCGCCGGTCGCACTTTCCAGCCCTCACCTAATCGGTGCGAAGGATGCGGTGTCTCGGGAGATGGAGCCTTTGCGCCGTTTGCACGTTCGCCCGTGGGATTCTCCGCTGAAATTGAACGAGATTCCGCATCGCTCAACAGCGAAAGACTTCCGAGTCCGCCCTGAAATCCGCTCAGCCAGTTGTTCGTCAAAATAACATCTCCATCTGAAATCTCGTGCCGGTGTGGGCATTCTAGCGATGTGTTCAGCCCGTATGAACTGCTACCGGCAGCACCTTGCTCTGTTAGAGTCGCCAGACCTTTTCGATTTGATCGAATCCCCATACTGAATTTGCGATTGGAAATCGTGCCCAGTGAACGAAACCCACGACCACGATCTACCCGACTTAATACCGGGTTCCCACGGACATCCTGCGTGCGCCGATTGCGGTCGCACGATCTGGAACGACCCGAAAATCGCCGGAGCCGCAATCGTGCCGATGGATGGCGGAATCGTAATGGTTCAGCGCGCAATCGAACCGGCGATCGGCAAGTGGAGCTTCCCGTCGGGCTATGTGAATCGTGGCGAAAAAATCGAGAGAGCGGTAGAGCGTGAAGTGCTCGAAGAATGCGGACTTGAAACGACTGTCGACCAACTGGTTGGACTGTATTCCGAAGCAGGCAACCCGATCATTCTGGCCGTCTACGAAGCGGCAATAGTTGGCGGCAAGTTGGAGTCGGCCGATCACGAAACGCTAGACGTCGGTGTTTTCAAAATCGACCAACTTCCCGATTTAGCATTCGCCCACGACCGCGGAATTATCGATGACTGGGTGAGGTTGAAATCACAGGTCGGATCGACTTGAGATCCCGAAGCGATGTGGTGATCGTTGGGGGCGGAATCGTTGGCGCGTCAATCGCATACAACCTGGCGAACGAAGGCACGAGCGTTACGATAATCGAACGTGATTCAGTCGCCAGCCACGCGTCAGGATTCTCGGGCGGGTACCTCAATCCAACCAGCGAAACCGGCAAACTAGTGCCGCTGCACCACCAGTCGTTTCGCATGCACAGCGAGCTACTCGAAAAGGTGCAGGAAGAATCAGGCGTCGACGTGCAGGTGCTGAGAATGCCGCACATCGAACTCGCACTCACTGAAAACGACATCCCGTTACAGCGAGCCGAGTTGGAACGGATTTCACCGTTCCCAGATTTCAAAACACAGTGGCTTGAGCCAGAAGATATCCACAAACTGGAACCACGGATTACGGAAGATGTTTGCGGTGGTGTGCTGGTGGAAGACGTGATTCTTCTCGATAGTTACAACCTCACGCTCGCACTAGTAAAGGCAGCCGAAAACCACGGAGCTGAAACTTTGCTGCGGGAAGCTACCGGCATCATCTACGAGAACAACCGCGCCGTTGGCGTGATGATGGGGCAAGATCGTATCGACTGCGACAAGGTGATCGTGGCACTCGGCCCGTGGTCGGGCGCAGCTAGCTTATGGATCGATCTCGACATCCCAATCGTCCCTCAAAAAGGCGAGCTCCTGCGACTTGAAGGGTTCGATCCCGCACTCGGAGTTCATCTCCGGGCGCTTCACGATGGGACAACCTGTTCCGTCTACCAGAAAGCTGATGGGCTGGTTTGGATTGGCGCAACAAAAGAAGATGGCAAAGGCTTCGATACCGTCACTTCAAGTCACGCACTACAGTCAATGTCTCAGGTCGCCATACGAATACTTCCCGAGCTCGAATCACACAAACTCGTGCTTCAAACCGCATGCCTGCGACCGGTAACACCCGATGGCGACCCGATTCTCGGCAAAGTACCAGGCAAAGAAAACCTGTTCATCGCAACTGGCACAGCGGGGCAGGGCGTTTTGCTTGCGCCCGCGATTGGCAAAGCGATGGCCGATCTCGTGTCGACCGGTGAAACAGATATAGATATCGCTCAGTTTGGCTTCGAACGATTCGTTGAAAAAACGACAGGGCTCACTGGAACTTCATGATGGAGACGACACTATGAAATCCCACAGCGATGTGGTGATAGTTGGGGGCGGAATCGTTGGCTCGTCCATCGCCTACCAACTCGCCAGCCGGGGCTCGAGCGTAACCGTAATCGAACGCGACTCGATCGGTAATCACGCCTCCGGATATGCGTTGGGACTGCTCAATCCCACGAACGAAACCGGCAACATCGAATCGCTGAATCACCAATCGTTCAAGATGCACAAAGAACTGCTCGGCACCGTTCAGGAAGAATCGGGTGTGGACGCACAGGTGCTGACCATGCCGCATCTTGAACTCGCCCTCGAAGAATCTGAGCTTCCAGAACTCAAAAAGGAAGTCGATCGCATCAATGCCTTTTCAGAGTTCAAATCAACGTGGCTGGAGCCCGAGGAAATACGGAGGCTGGAGCCACGTATTTCCGATGATATACGCGGCGGAGTGCTGGTTGAAGACATAAT
>CAVOCL010000336.1:0-2540 GCA_963694185.1 Dehalococcoidia bacterium | reverse complement strand
GAATCGCCATTTCATCAGCGATTTCCTTCACACGCCCTACCAGTGCAACAGGCCCTTCGACCACTTCGGCTATTCCCTCGACAGTGACCCTCGTGTGCTCTGGGTTTACGTCATCAGCGCACAAAAGGCAGACTCGCGGTTCCTGGCTCAAGTTTGCGAACCAGCTCGACTTGCTGCGAGCGATGACCCACATCACCTCGCCATCCCAGTGCTGCCACATCGCAGCTACGTGAGGTGCCCCGTCGGGCTGAACCGTAGCGATGCGAGCAATGATCGGCTGCGCGAGAAATGCGTCGATTTCTTCGGCTGATAATTTTCCTGCTGATGGACTCATCGCTGTTTGCTTCTACCCGCTGACCCGTTTCCACTTGCGGAGGCTGGTTACTTCTCGCACGGGATCTTGATTAGAGCCGAACGCTGTGTATGAGACTTCGGCCACGTAGACCGAACCTTCGGAGTCGACGCTTATTGCGTGAGGTGCGATGAACTGATCATGGCCTTCACCGCCAAGTTCGTTCCCGAAGTTTGTGATCTGATTGCCTTCGGGATCCAGAATAACCACACGTAGACCGAGCCTGCGCACGCCTTCTTGAACTGGCGGTGCGGCGGCTTCTGCAACGTAAAGGTTCGTGTCATCGCCACGTCCCGTGCATAGTGCCATCGGACGGTGCATGTGAATCTGTTTCACGAACTCGCCATCCGTTGTGAATGTTTGAAGCCTGAAATTCTCTCGATCAGCGACAGTTACTTGGTCGGTTCCGTTCATCGAAATATTGTGTGGAAGCGAGAACTGACCGGGCATCGATCCTGACTCACCCCACGATTTGATGTAGTTGCCGTCGGTATCGTATTTATGTACTCGTGAGTTGCCGTAGCCGTCTGAAATGAACAGATCGCCGTTTTCGGGATTTACTGCAACGTTTGTTGGGCGGTTGAAGGGATCGCCCTCCTGCCACGCCGCGGCTTTGCCTTTTTCGCCAAGGCGGAAGATCAGCTTGCCTTCTTTGGTTCGCTTCTCAACCATGTGAGCGTCATCGTCAGCCAAATACAGGTTGTCTTCTGCGTCGATAGTGATGCCATGCGGTCGAACAAACTCGCCTGCACCCCAGGTCTCCAGGAAATTTCCATCTTTGTCGAAGACGATGACCGGGTGATCGCCGCGGTTGAACACATACACGTTGTCGTTCGAGTCGACAGCAACCGACGTTGCTTCCTTGAAAAACATCGGGTGCGGGAGCTTTGCCCAGTACGGGACTGGTTCGTAGACGGTTGCTGATGTTGCTGCGTTGGCCATTGGTTGTTCCTGGTGGTTGTTCTAGTTCAGTGCTGGGATAGGTAAATGAGTGTGGCGGCGGTGTACTAGACCCGCCTCCACTTGCGAAGGCTGACTACTTCACCGAGCGGCGGCGTATCGCTGCCGGAGTTCTCAGCACTAGAGAAATAGTTTGTCCACGCTACTTCAGCTGCGTAAACAGAACCCTGCGAGTCTGTCGATACACCGTGCGGAGCGGTGAACTGATCGACACCCTGACCCGGCAGTGGGCCTCCAAGGTGCTGAAGGAACTCTCCCTCTGGTGAAAGTACTGCGATCATCGCTCCCAGATTCCGCACACCCTGCTGTACCGGAGGGGGAATCATCTCGCCCACGTAAAGCGCGTTGTCGTCACCCTTGCCCTGCGTAACCGACATTGGGTGATGAATGTGAATTTGCTCGACGAATTCGCCGTCGGTGGTGAATATCTGGAGTCGGAAGTTCTCTCGGTCGGCGACGATCACTTTGTCGGTGCCAAGCATGCTGATGTTGTGTGGCAGGCTGAACTGACCGGGATCGGTCCCTGATTCACCCCACGACAACATGTGATTGCCGTCGGGATCGAACTTGTGGATTCGGGAGTTGCCATAGCCGTCTGAAACAAACAGTTCGCCGGTAGCGGGGTTAATTGCAATATCGGTGGGTCGGTTGAACATCCCGCCGCTTTGCCATTCACACGGCTCGCCTTTGGTGCCCAACGTAAAGATCAGTTCGCCATCGTTGGTGCGCTTCTGAATCATGTGGCCATCATCGTCGACGAGATAGAGATTATCGTCAGCGTCGATTTCGATGCCATGCGGTCGAACGAACTCGCCGTGCCCCATACCGCGCAGGAAATTGCCGTCGATATCGAACACGGCAATCGGCTCGGTACCGCGGTTGAAAACGTAAACGTTGTCCTTTGAATCGACTGCAATCGAAGTGGCGTCACCTCGGAAGGTCACCCCCATAGGCAGTTTTGCCCATCCTGCAACGGGTTCGTATTTCGTCTGTGAAGTAGCGGTGGTCATATATTGAGTTTCGTGGTGCCTAATTGGTGATTGGAGAATAAAACTGTGATTGCCGTTGAAATTTACCTGGAACGTGATTCCGCCAGCCAGTCTTTGAGCTGCTCCGGGAGCCATTGAACCAGATTGATGCCACGTTCAACATCGGATGACATGAGCCTGTCTCGGGCGTGAACCGCCGATACAACTGACTCCATGGCCTCAACTACTTCGGCATGCTC
>CAVOCL010000335.1:0-2550 GCA_963694185.1 Dehalococcoidia bacterium | reverse complement strand
GTCGGTGCGTTCGAACGGGCCTTCTTTAGTCGGATTCACAGGAATCAGGTTCACATGGCAGTGCAATCCATTGAGTAGACGCCCAAGTTTCTGGGCCTGCTCAACTGAATCGTTCTGCTCTTTCAAAAGCACGTACTCAAAGAAAATTCGACGCTTCGTCTTGTCGGCGTACGTGTGACAAGCCCGAATCAAGTCCTCAACCGGATACCGTTTGTTGATAGGCATCGTTTGCGAACGAGTTGCGTTGTCGGGGGCATGAAGAGATATCGCCAGGTTGATCTGGAGATCTTCGTCAGCCAATTTTAAGATCTGCGGGACGAGTCCGACAGTTGAAACTGTGATGTGTCGGGCACCGATGTTCAGGCCCTGACCATCATTAAGTACTCGAATAGCAGCCATCGTGTTTTCGTAGTTGGCAAGAGGTTCGCCCATGCCCATGAATACTACGTTCGTAACACCTTGAAGCTCACCCTTCGTTCGTTTGCCAGAACCAACCTGTGCTTCATCTTCAGAATATGCAATGCGCTGCATCTCAATTACCTGAGCAACGATTTCACCAACTGAAAGATTTCGTCGAAGGCCCTGCTGACCCGTGGCGCAGAACGTGCAACCAAGCGCACAACCAGCCTGAGTTGAAATACATGCTGTCTTACGATTCCGGCGATGTCCGTCCGATTCGTATCGCATCATCACGGTTTCGATTAGTTCACCATCGTGAAGACGATAGAGTGCTTTACTCGTGGTGCCATCTTTCGATGTGAGTGCCATCGCTTCCGTTAGCGATGAGATCGAGTAGTGCTTGGACAGCTTCTCTCGGAACGGCTTACTGAGAGTCGACATATCGTCGAAACTCTCGGCAGTCTCATTGTAGATAGAACGCCAGACCTGATCGGCACGAAACTTCTTCTCGCCCAAGCCGAGCAGGGTCGAGGTGAGATCGTCACGGGAAAGATCGAGTATTGATGGGAGCGCGGCTGTTGCTTCGGAAGCGTCTGCAGCTGTCGGCTCGGGGGAGGTAGACGGGGAAGTGGGCATAGGGACTAAATTACAGGGTAAATATTAAGTTTAGCAACGAAGAACGAAAATGGGCAGATGACATGCGTTCGACGATTGCCTAAACTCAAAATCGTGATTCCAAACACACCTAGCGGCTACAAAAACGCACAGCCAGACCCCGAGGGCAGTCTTGAAGAGAAGGCGCTCGCGAGGCTGATCGCCAACCGCCGGACCGGCTACGATCCGTTTTACAAGTACGAATATGAATACACGATACCTTCGCAGGGTCGCTATCACTGGCAGTGGTTTTGGGACTCCTGTTTTCACATCATTGCGCTGGCACGGCTTAACCCGAAAATGGCCGTTATTGAACTCGATTCGTTGCTCGTGCCGCAACAGAGCAACGGGTTTATTGGGCATCTGACCTACTGGGGCAGACGCGGCGGGTTCATGAGTGCGGTCTACGGTCAGAGTCGATTCGGCGAGTGGCGACGGCGTCATTCCGGGATGATTCAACCGCCTGTTCTTGCTCACGCATTAGAGGAGTTGTGGCTTCAAACCGGTGATTCGAAACTACTGGCAACCTATTTACCGAGAGTACGCGCTTTTTACGATTGGCTGAGCAGAGAGCGTGATACTGACGGTTCAGGGTTGATCGGAATTGTGTCTCCTTATGAGGCAGGCACAGACAATAATCCATCGTTCGATGCCGCTCTTGGAGTATCAAACCCGGGTCGCATGAGAATCCTGTGGGAGAATCGCAAGCTCGATTGGTACAACATCATTCGAGGCAAAAACTTCGACTACCGCACTTTGATCAAGCGAGATCGCTTCGTGGTGATTGATCCATTCATGAACGCTGTTTACGCCGATGCATGGTCAACTTTGTCACGGATGCACAAGGCCAACGGCGACTCGGAAGCCGCGATTATTGCTGGCGAGCAGGCTGCCAAAACGACGGCCTCCTTAAACGAACGATGCTGGGATTCCGAACGTGGGCACTACACGTATTTGCACGGAGCCGATCAACATCCCGATACAACCCTCTCGGTTGGCGCTATATTTCCTTTAATACTGCAAGGAACCCCGAAGGATCGAATAGCCAGCGTAATGGAGCAGTATGTCACGAATCCCGATCACTTCTGGCGTCCATTCCCAGTGCCAAGCGTTGCCGCATCGGAGAATTCATACGACGCCGAAAGTGAAGCAATGATTTGGCGGGGTCCGATCTGTATGAACTTGAACTGGCTTCTGGCGAGAGGGTTCAAGTCGCACGGGTATCTGAACGAAGCAAAAGTCATTTCGGAGCGTTCGAAGGAAGCGGCGTTCAAGGATTTCCGCGAGTTTTACTCGCCTGAAACAGGCAGAGGCATGCGGGGCACACGCTTCGGCTGGGCTACTGCCGCGGTAGCGATTGACGCCTGATGATGTTCGGGAGTGGGCGTTACCTTGTCGTTGCGAGGAAGAATGACGAGGCGATAACGTTTGATCCACTACGACGTTTGACTACTGTCTCGCCCCGATTCTGCGGTGCGTTTCTTCCATATGCAGGAT
>CAVOCL010000334.1:0-2583 GCA_963694185.1 Dehalococcoidia bacterium | reverse complement strand
GCAGCGTCTGGCCAGCCGCCCCAGGCCGCTAAAAAGACTGTGTTACTTAGAATCGGATGTTCGGTGTACAGAAGTGCCGACAATAATCTCGCCAATTGTTCTCAATCTGTTGAACTACTTGAATTCACCAAACTGAGCTTTGTGTGATCGTGTGCGCTCGCGCCTACGCGAACAGAGCAGCAAGTCTAGCACCCAAATGCAGCGTCATCCGCATAGGTATTGCACTAACGCTGAATCGTACGGCAGAGTCGTGGTATCGAATCGGGCAGGGGAGAAGAATCCCGGTACTGCCATTGGAGTCCCGGCCGTATTCTGTTCATAGGCATATTCGGCCAACCTGGGAAGCGATGCTACGTCTTCAGCGTTGTAGCGAACCAGGGTTTCAAGTGCGTTGGGTTCGCCTTCTTGAGCCATGTTCCAGAGAACGACGGCGTCTCGACCCGAAAGTAACGATAGATCGTCGCCTCGATCCATGCCTATCGCCCGTTCGATCTTCTTAAGGCCGCCGCTTAGCCCGACATTCTTCAGTACGTACCTAAGATCAACATGTGCTGCGTTTTCAAGCGTTGGCCCTAGTTCCCGACGGATCCACGGGACATCAAACGAAATGCCATTAAACGTCACGACTATCTTGTACTGATCGAGATCTGAAACCAGTTCATCGAGATTATCGCCACGAATGTAGGCCTTGAAACCTGAAGCATCAAGAATGCCGCACATCGTGATGTACGCCTCGCCACCAAGCCCGGTGGTTTCTATATCTAGAAACGCCGTTTCGTCCTGGAAGTCGGGCAGTAGTCGCCACCGTTCACCGGCTTTGTACTGTTCGCCAAAGTACACAGAATCACGTGCTGCAAGAGCTTCTACCGATTGGCCGAGTGAATCGGTCTGCTTGGTGCTTAGCTGATTCGAAGCTAACGCATCGTCCCAATCCCTTACACCTGCCGACCACAGGTCTTCCTCGTCGTCGACGCTGATGCCTGGCAAATGTAGGAATGAGTTCTTGAGCAAGTGGGGTCTGAAATGATCGCGATTGTCTTGTCGATGCAAGAGTAACGCGTTACCCGACCAACCGAACTACGCTCCGCCGGGCACTTCGCCTGCAAATATCTCGCCCATCGCTGCAGTTAGCGTGTCGGTGACGAGTGATTGCTTGCCATCGTAAATGACGATCATCTTGCCGTTGCGGAAGAACTGCGGTCCATCGATCCAGTTGATGTACTTGAGACCAATGCCGAAGCCATCGTCAGAAACGAGAGCTTCCTGAGCGTCTGCTTCTTCCAGTGTGGCGAACTCGAATGCGAGTATTTCCTGACCACTGGCTACCACTTCGACACCGGGTACAGAAAATAGTCCTGCAAATAGGAACTTGTTCTCGGATTGTTCGCCAACCTTCATGCCTGCAGCTTCAAGTGCAGCAGAAAGTGAGACGTAGGAATCGGCGGGTTCGATTTCACCGCTGCCAGCACAGGCGATGGCGATTATTGAAAAAGCTGCAACTGCAACAAGAAGGAAACGACGCAACATTGCTATCTCCGAAAATCAAACGGGGCCAGAAAATAACGAAATAGACGCGCAACCGGCGCTATCAGTAACGCAATTTTAGGTGTGCCCAAGGTGTGCGCAAGGTGGGGTCAGCACGTAAAAGTACTACTGGCGAGCGTACATACCTGAGAAGGAACCGATCCCAATTACCTTGCCTCTGATCGCTTCAGAGACTTGCTTCGGGTCAGCGCCGTCCTCGATGTCGAGGTGCTCGATTAACGAATAGATGAAGAAGACGTATTCGTGTTCTTGACCTGCAGGCGGACATGGACCGCCATAACCGATTTTGCCAAATTCGTTAGAACCCTGCCGCGTTGAGTTTTCGAGAGCGACAGTTGTTGGCTGCGCGGCTTTTAGCGACCGCGTTCCCGATGGAATGTTGTACACAGACCAGTGCCTGAAGATGGAGCCGGGTGCATCTGGATCGTCAACGATTATTGCTAGCGAGCGTGTGCCGTCTGGAACATCCGACCAACGGAGTGGGGGCGACTTGTCTTCGCCATCGCATGTGTACTCGATCGGTATTGGAGCGCCATCTTCAAACGCAGGTGACGAAAACTCAATCGATCTTATTGCGGAGCTTTCGGGATCGAATTCCATCAGCTTGGAATCATCGCTAGCGCAGGCAATTGCTATTACTGAAAGCAGAACAAGCGCCACGGCTGAGATTAGAAGTGGACGTATTTGGGAATGTCGCGATGCAGATTTCAATTTTAAGAAACTGATTAAAGGGGACTGGTGGGTTGCCTGAATTATCTTCGATCAGGCGCGTGACGGCCCCGCTTGCTGCGAGGCCTAAGAAATTGTTTCACAGGATTGCCGAATACGAAAATGGAATTGGCTTAACGTTTTTTTACACAACGCTTTACCGAAGTCTCACAAAAACGCCGCAACTGGCTGTATCGTTGTTAATGTCACCCAATGGGGACTCAATGGGTGACATAGGCTTCGTTAGCAATCCAATGCTGACGAAGCCGCTTTTGTTTAAGGCACATTTTCGTTCGCTGATACCCAGCATCGAACGGTATAGTGGCGGTC
>CAVOCL010000333.1:0-2589 GCA_963694185.1 Dehalococcoidia bacterium | reverse complement strand
GATGCCAAGTCGCTCAACTACGCGAAAGCAATATGGGACGAATTAGAGTCGTAGACAGCGCTCAATAATCACACCATAAAAAGCCTCGGCCAATTCGCCGGGGCTTTTTTGTGTGCACACATGTTCGGTCTGGGAAACCTGTCATTAATCCAATGGGAAATCACATATGGGGGGAGGCACACACGACACGTTGCCGTGTAGGACTGAAGATGAAGTCAGGGCAAAACAGAGATTCAAATCAGTGGGGCAACTGAAATGAAAAATACATCAAAATCATTGAGCATCGGGACGCAGGTCCGAGCCAGCACTCGTACCAATTCGGTCGTCACGTTCTTGCCCATTGTGCTTTTCGCAGCACTTGTTACCGCACTCGCATTTATCGGCTAATTCGTCCTCTTGGCGTTGTCGACGATTCCTAAAGGTTCCTCCGACTTAACGGGTCTCGCCAGCGCCAGAGCGACGATGCCAACGACGAAAATCGCCACGACAATCAACATCGACGATCCGAACGATCCCGTCTTGTCGTGAAGCGCACCTGCGATCAGCGGCGCTCCTGTACCTGAGGCAATCATTCCGACCTGCATCAGGCCCATGATTCCCCCGAACTCTTTCATGCCAAACGCTTCTTGAACTACGAGAACGATTAGGGCACCGAGTCCACCGAATCCGAGTCCGAATATAAATATTCCGACCCACATCAGAACTCCCGCATCTGCCTGGGCGATGATGAACACACCGATACCCTGAAGCGCCACTGAAATGATGGTCGCTATGCGTGCGGTGATCTTTTCGCTAGCACGGCCAAATGCAAGCTTAGAAGCGATCCCCATTCCGGCAATTATGCTGACCGCCGAAGTGGCAACAGCCGGAGCGAAACCGCTCTCTTCGAAGTGCTGACGTAACTGTGTAAGCACGCCTTGATACGTGAAAGTTGCTGCAACAAGTCCGATCATGATTAGCCAGAAATTACGATTAGCGAGCGCTTCTCGAACTGTGAGGCCGGCTCTAGCGGCGGCTCTAGCGAATTGAGCCTGATCACCCCGACCCGTTCGTTGCATTTCAGCTTCGATTTTGTCTTCGTCTTCAACAATGATGAAAATCGCAACAACAGCGAGAACCGCCATGATCACGCCGTACGTGACATAGGCCGTCTGCCAGCTAACTACGGCGATAATTCCGGCTGCCAGTGGAGGCATTGTCACCCCGCCAAAGTTGTTGCCCGCAACGACAGCACCCATAACTCGGCCACGGGTTTTCGGGAACCACAACCCAACCATCTTGCCTGCGGGCATGATCGTAGCGCCAGGGAATCCGGCGTAGACCAGTGAACTGAACAAATACCAATGCCAAAGCTCGCTGATTAACGGGCGCAGAAGGAATCCCAAAGCGATCAGTAGAAGCGACACAAACATCACGGGGCGTATGCCAATCCGATCGCTCAGGCTGCCAACGAACGGCGCCAGCAAGCCAGATATGAACGAAAACGCCAGCGAGAGGTTCAGCTGCGTTTGCGACCAGCCGAATTCTTCTTTGAGTGGTCCTGCAAATTCCCCGAATGCGTACTGAGCCATACCGACTGAAAGACCGGTCGAAAGAAACACTACTAAGGCGATCGGATAGCCGCGATAGATTCGGCCAAATACGGGGATCGTCATTACCCGTTTGCCCGCGCTGAATTCAAAACTGAAATAGATTCTCGTAGCAACTCGTAGTGAAAATTGAACGAAACGATCTCGATGTAGTTCAAGCTGGCTGTATACTCCGCCCGCGTTCTCGCCAAATTCCGCCAAAAGGTAGCAGGGCGCTGGTTCGACTCGGCGTGAGTCACGGTAGCACCTGCCCGATCTCACGTCATGGCACAGTTCGGTACGTCTGATGTATTCAGGAGATTTATTTTGCGATCAAGCAATATTCGGGCTGCGATAAATAACGGCACTATTTCGCACAATCTAACTCTGACGTTCCCTGAGCCGACCATCGCCGAGTGGGCCGGCTATGCCGGTTTCGATGGCCTGCACCTCGACATGGAACATGGAGTTTTCGATTGGGAATCGGCCGAAATGATGTGCCGGGTCGCTGATATGCATGGCATGACCTGCACCGCACGTATTCCGAACACTGAGACCGATACGATTTTACGTACGTTCGATAGGGGACTGATGGGAATCCTGTGCCCCCACGTCGATAACGCTGACCAGGCGCACCAAATAGCCATGGCTTCACGGTTTGGCCCGATAGGCGAACGCTCGTTTGGTACTTCTCGTGGGCGTGACTACGGCATGCACGATATGACCGCAGCCGAGTACATGGCTGCCTTCAATCGGGAAGTTACTGTTGCAATTCAAATCGAAACGAAGAACGCAGTAGACACGATCGAAGAGATTCTGGATGTAGAAGGCATTGATCTGATCACTTTTGGACCACAGGATCTTGCCCAGTCGTACGGCCGCCCCGGGCATCCTGAGCATGCCGAAGTAGTTGAGGCCATGGAGTCAGTTGTATCGGCGGTTCACGCCCGAGACAGGCTCATGTCATCCGATGTTGAACGTGGCATCAATCTGGTTCAATGGCTCCCGGAGCAGCTCAAAG
>CAVOCL010000332.1:0-2647 GCA_963694185.1 Dehalococcoidia bacterium | reverse complement strand
CGTGGATTCAGAGTTACGGTCGGGATTTTCGTGCTGCTGTTGGCTCTGGCTGCTGCCTGTTCGAGTGGAGGAGAGCCTGCGGTTCCACCGATGCCGATTCGACTGCTGGCATTAGGCGATTCCTACATCGTTGGCGAACGGGTCGGCAAGATTGAGGCATGGCCGATTCAACTGATCCGAGCCTTGCGATCCAGCGGTCGAGGTGCCGAAGAGCCAACGACAGTGGCAGTTAGTGGCTGGGACACCAGAGACCTCATTGAAGCGCTGAATCTCAGCGATCTTGAGAGTCCGTTCGACGTCGTTACATTGCAGATTGGCGTCAACAACCAGTTTCGTAACGGTACGGTTTCTGATTTCGAGGTCGGCCTTTCAAATTTGATCGAGAAGGCGATTGATCTGGCCGGGGGCAATGTAGCTAACGTCGTCCTGATCTCCATTCCCGACTGGAGCGTGACTCCATTTGCCGAAGGTGCACCAAAGCAGGACATTGCTAAATCGATTGACGAGTTCAACGCAGTGATTCTGGAATTGGCGGAGGAGTCGGGTGCGAAATTCGTTGATATAACGGCTATTTCGCGGCGAGCAGGTGAGCAGCCGGAATTGATAGCGGCGGATGGACTTCATCCATCAGCGGAGATGTACGCCGAGTGGGTTGAGCTGATATTGCCAGTGGTAGAAGAAATTATCGAGTAGCGACTACAGCCTCGCCTGTTCGTTCGATAGCTTTTCGATCGCCTGAATTAGTGCCTGGTGACCCTGTTTGGTCGCCTCTTCGCCTTCAGCCTGAACCGATCGGTACAGCTGAGCGATAAGCGCTGAAGTCGGAATAGAAGTTCCAGTTTTTTCAGCGAGATCTGCGGCCAAGCGCAGGTCCTTTTGCATGTGCTTCACCATGAACCCTGGCGAGAAGTCGCCTTCGAGAATTTTGGGTCCCAGTGTTTCGAGAGCCCAAGACCGACCTGCACCGTCCTTGACCGCATCGTAGAACAGCTTCATATCGAGACCTGCTTTTTTAGCCAGCACGAACGCTTCCGACATTCCAGCGACGGTCGCAACGCCAATAAGTTGGTTGGCAATTTTCGTCGTGTGACCCGACCCAACCGGACCCATGTGGGCGATATTTCCGCCAAGTACGTTCAGCACCGGGAGCGCTCGTTCGAACACTTCAGCGTTTCCGCCCACCAGAATAGAAAGAGTTCCTGCTTCAGCGCCGCCCACTCCACCAGTCACCGGAGCGTCGACGAAGTACGAGCCCTTTGCCTCGATGAGATTCGCCATCTTTTTACCCATTTCAGGATCGATGGTGCTCATGTCGATTACAACCGAGCCAGCGTTAATACCTTCAAGAATTCCGTCCGGCCCGGCGATAACGGCCTCGACATGATGCGAGTCGGGAACCATCGTGATGATGATGTCGGATGTAGACGCTGTCTCAGACGCTGAAGCGGCCGATGATGCCCCGAACGCTTTGGCACTGATCACCGTCTCGTCGTTGAGATCGAAAACCGTGACACCGTAGCTTGCCTCGATCAGATTTTTGGCCATTGGGAGACCCATCATGCCGAGTCCCACAAATCCGATTCGTTCGTTGCTCATGTGTAAGTTTCCTGCTGTGTGTTGGTAGCGCCGTGTTGAGGGCCGTTTGTGGCGCACGTTCGAATATGCCGCCTAATCTACAGGTCGGTTCGCCGAGTTGGGGACTGCACGGTCATATTGTGGTGGGGAGATTAGTAGTGTTGGAGTGCACGCCCCAACGCCAAGGAGCACAAATGTACAAGGCCGTCTTATTCGATCTGTTTGGAACGTTGATCTACTCGCCATCGATGGATAAATACCGACTGATGGTTGCCGACATTGCTGTGATTTTAGGCCAATCGTACGATTCGTTTTACGAGCCATGGATGTCGATCAATGACGGTCGACTCGACGGTAGTTTCGGCTCGTCGGAGGGCGACATATTGGCTGCTGCGGAGTTGGTTGGAGCGAAAGTTTCTGACGACCAGATGGCGCAATGCATGGAACTACGCCGATCGATTACTCGAGAATTCCTGGCGCCCAAGGACGGCGTTATCGAGATGCTAGACGAGTTACGTGGGATGGGTTGTGGGCTTGGATTGGTTACCGATTGCGTGTTCGATGTGCCTGCCGTTTGGTCGGCTACGGCGTTTGCCAGCTACTTTGCGGCCACGCACTTTTCTTGCGAAACGAAAGTGAGGAAACCCGCAGGAAGCACTTATCTGGGCGTTCTAAAGCAACTAGACGTAGAGCCGAACGAGACGTTGTTTGTGGGCGATGGCGGATCGGATGAATTGAACGGTGCCGAGCGGTGCGGAATCGACGCATTGATGATCGACGATCTAGTAGCCGGTGAGATGTTGCGGGTGGGAGTTACCGACTGGCAGGGAGAACGAGTGGCCAACGTTGCTGACATCGCTGCGGTTGTGGGCAGATAGCTGGCGGTTCTTCAGTAATTCGATCAACGTCCCTTGTTTGACAAGGCGCATGCACTCACACTGGCGGGGTGTGTGTTTGCGCGTTTAACTTCACGAACCGGAGCGAGCAATTGACGACCGTTGATGATCGGATCGCAGGGATAGATTCACCTGAATTAATTGAGCAGATCCAGCGTTGGCGCGCTTCGCGAGAG
>CAVOCL010000331.1:0-2649 GCA_963694185.1 Dehalococcoidia bacterium | reverse complement strand
GCCTTCGGAAACCGATTCCGAGGTAAGTAGATAGTTTGTGTTGACCATTTTTATTTCGAGTAGATTGTGTCTTAGATGGGCCCCGATGATTCATTGTTGGAATCATCGGGGCCATTTTAGTCAGTTCAGAGTCTGGATGGAGGAACTTAGGTTCCCACTTCCCAGCTGTTCAAGTACTTGTCCTGCTCGGCGGTGAGGGTGTCGTACGACATTCCCATAGCGCCGAGCTTGAGGCTTGCGATGTCGGTGTCGACTTCGGTTGGCAGAGTGTAAACGCCAGGGCCGAGTCTTTCGTGGTTGTCCATGATGTATTCACCGGCGAGAGCCTGGTTAGCGAAGCTCATGTCCATAACTGAGGGTGGGTGGCCTTCGGCTGCACCGAGGTTGATCAAACGACCCTGTGCTAGAAGGAAGACCTTGCGACCGTCTTCGAGCGTGTATTCCTCAACGAATTCTCGTACGCTGCGCTTGGCTTCTGACATTTCTTCGAGTGCTTCAACATTGATTTCGATGTTGAAGTGACCCGAGTTGGCTACAACTGCGCCATCTTTCATGTTTTCGAAGTGCTTGCCATCGACTGCCTTCATACCGCCAGTAACGGTGAGGAAGATATCGCCGATCTTGCAGGCCTCGTCCATAGACATAACCTGGTGGCCGTCCATGACTGCTTCGAGGGCCTTCACGGGGTCAACTTCGCAAACGATTGTGTGGGCGCCCATGCCCTTTGCTCGCATCGCAAAGCCCTTGCCACACCAGCCGTAACCGACGGTGACAACACTCTTGCCGGTGATGAGCATGTTGGTCGCACGGATAATTCCGTCGAGCGAGCTCTGGCCGGTGCCGTAGCGGTTGTCGAACATGTGCTTGGTCTGTGAATCGTTCACAGCGACAATCGGGTAAGCCAGCCTGCCCTCGTTGTGAAGCGCCTTCAAACGAATAACACCGGTGGTGGTTTCTTCCATGCCACCGAGTACACCCTTAAGGAGGTGAGTCTTGTCCTTGTGGAGCATTGCTACCACGTCGGCACCATCGTCCATGGTGATCTGCGGGCCGGTGTCGACTGTTGCCGACATGTGGTCGAAGTAGGTCTTCTCGTCTTCACCCTTGATGGCGAAGATCGGAATTCCCGATTCGACGAGGTGAGCAGCGATGTCGTCTTGCGTAGAAAGTGGGTTTGAAGCGCAAAGCGTGAGGTCGGCGCCTGCGGCCGCGAGCGTGTGAGCGAGGTTCGCAGTTTCTGCCGTGATGTGCAGACAACCAGCGAGCTTGATGCCTTTAAGGGGCTGCTCTTTGGCGAAACGCTCTTTGATGGTGCGCAGAACTGGCATTTCGCGTTCTGCCCACTCGGCGCGAAGTCGGCCCTTTTCGGCAAGGCCGATATCTCGAATGTCGTAATCCATGATTTCTCCGGACTTTTCCAATCGTCACGTCGACCTAGTCGAAATGTAACGTCATTGCGTAAATTTTGAAGTTTTGTTTTTGGTCCGGGCGATGGGCGTTTTCGTCGCCGTCAGCTCAGGGGGTTATAGAAAGATTTATTCGTCCCTCTAGCGAAACGTCAGTTTAATACGTTTACGTTAAAGGATTGAAACGAGTTAGGTCGACGAACGCTTTGAAACGCTCGTCAATATCGGATTTAGTTAGATTCTTGATGCGGTCGAGCCCAAAGTCCTCAACAGCAAACGAAGCCATTGTGCTACCGGCGATGGCCGCTGTGCGTAGCGATTCTTCATCGACTTTATCGACAGATGCAAGATAACCCATGAAGCCACCAGCGAACGAATCGCCTGCCCCGGTCGGGTCGACCACCCTCTCGAGAGGGTAGGCAGGTGCAGCGAATGAAAAGCCGTCACCAAATAGAGTAGCCCCGTACTCACCACGTTTGATCACGGTAGCGTTGGGTCCTAGTTTGATAATGGCGTTGGCAGCATCGGGAAGGTGATCCTCACCTGTGAGCTGCCTGGCCTCATCTTCATTAATGAGAAGCGCATCGACCCTGCTGATGAGTTCGGTAAGCACTGGCTTAGCGATATCGATCCACAGATTCATTGTGTCGTTGGCAACCATTTTCGGCCGTTTCGCCATCGCATTCAGAACTTTGAGTTGCAGGTTTGGATCGATGTTCGCCAGGAAAAGGTACGGTGCATTGGCACACGCTTCATCGAGTTCGGGCTCGAAATCACCGAATACATTCAACTGAGTATCGAGAGTGACAGCAGTGTTGATGTCCTCCATATACTCACCACTCCATCGAAAGGTCTTGCCTTCTGCTTTTACAAGGCCGGATGTATCGATGTTGTGACTTTGAAGCATCTCGATATCAGCGGGATCGAAATCGTCACCCACCACACCGATCATGCCTACCTCGGTGAAGTAGCTCGCCGAAACGGAAAAGTAAGTCGCCGCACCGCCAAGTTGCGATTCGCGCTTACCTGCAGGGGTTTCGACCGCGTCATACGCGACGGAACCAACAACCAGAATTTTCAAATGATCTTCTCCGATCCCAGATCAGATATGGGACCTGTGTGACCTGCCGGCGAATCGGCAGAGTTACTTCTCATCGCCAGTCGAGTGAGGAAGGCCTTTTTGGATCCACGTACCCGTGCCGTCTTCTACGTTGTAGAGGCGGTCTGTATCGGCACCCATAGC
>CAVOCL010000330.1:0-2652 GCA_963694185.1 Dehalococcoidia bacterium | reverse complement strand
ATGATTGCCTTGGAATTTGCCCCATTTGCACAGTAAACCGCAATATAATTTCATGTTCGTGCGCCAAAAGTTCTGTAGATCCGCGTTGGGCGGGGCTTGCAGGATTACTGGAAAAAGACGCAGAATCCGCAGACTGATGGGTTAAGGCCCAACCGATATTGAGATATGGCACCACTACCAAAGAAAAAACATACACGAGCCCGTAAGGGAAACCGAAACGCTCACAACGCTATTAAGTTGCCAGCGAGTTCAGTTTGCCCATGTTCACGGCAGGAACGAATCCAGCCGCACATTACTTGCCCGGAGTGTGGAAACTTCAAGGGTCGCACGCTTCCAGGCAACTGGCCGCAGGTGAACCTTCTCGAACAAGTAGCGCCGATTGCAGCAGCAGCCGGCGATTCAGATTCGTAAGTAAGTAAGTACTGCGTAAGCAGGAAAGTTAGTCAGCAATGACCACCCAAACAGCTTCCAAGATTGCGTTCCTATTCCCAGGCCAGGGCTCACAAGCCGTTGGCATGGGTAAGGATCTTTATCTGAATTCCATCGCTGCCCGCGAGGTATTCGACGAAATCGATGACACTTTGGGTCATAAGCTTTCGACCTTGATGTTCGAAGGCCCTGACGACGAACTTCGACAGACCGAGAACACTCAGCCCGCCATCATGGCAACTTCGGTTGCAACATGGCGAGCGATGGAAGAAGCCACTGGGGTTCTTCAGGTTCCGAATGCAACTGCTGGCCATTCACTCGGTGAATATTCCGCTCTCGCAGTTTCAGGCGTGCTTAGCGTTACAGACGCAGTACGACTGGTTCTCGAACGAGGCCGACTGATGCAGGGTGCTTGCGAGGAACGTCCGGGTGGCATGGTTGCCCTGATTGGTCTCGATGAAGTAACCGCAGAAGAGATATGTCGTGAGTCTGGCGCACAGATGTCGACTATCAACACCGAGCAGCAGATTATTCTCGCCGGTGACCACCGTAGCCTCGCAATGGCGATAGATATCGCTGGTGCTCGAGGCGCCAAGAAGGCGATTCCGTTGCAGGTTAGCGGCGCTTTCCATTCAGGTTTGATGAGCCCGGCTCAGAACGGCCTGAACGCGATGATCGATTCATTGACGTTCCACGATCCGCTGGTTCCTTTGGTAGGTAACGTGACTGCGAAGTCTCTGGGTACTGCCGAAGAGGTCAGAGAAGAGCTTCGATTGCAGCTGACTTCGTGTGTGCAGTGGAACAACATCGTCAAGTTCATGGTGAACGACGGTATTTCTAATTTCTACGAGATCGGCCACGGACGAATCCTTTCCGGAATGGTGAAGCGGATTGATCGTGGTGCGACTGTTACAAGCATTGGCGATTTCGCATCGGTGCTCAAGTACGCAACAGCTTCGGCGTCGTAGGATTCCCGCTTAGCATTTCGGCCTATTTTCAGTAAGTACGCTGCCCATTGGGCCGACTCACCGTGTCTCCAGATAACTCCAACTTCTCCCCCCAAGAACCCGATCGCTTAGACGAATTAGTCGATGGCGATCCGGTTGGTGAAAACGATCCGCCGATCCGCGGTGGTCGCACCGGTTCCCGCGCTGCTGTAGTGCAAGCGCTCTATGAGTCCGATTCTTCCGGACACCCCGCCGTCGCAACCGTTAGGCGCCTCGCTATGGAGCGAGATCTGGACGACGACGACATTGATTTTGCAACCCGTCTGGTGCGTGTGTGTGAAGATCAGCGAGAAGCGCTGGATTCCCGCATTGCGAATATAGCGTCGAAGTACCCAACAGAGCAGATGCCGCTCGTAGAACGTAACGTTTTGCGGGTTGCCATGGCCGAGTTGGAAATGCCCGATGCTGCCCCACAAAACGTGGTGGCGAACGAAGCGGTTGAGTTGGCCCGATTATTCGGGTCGGATACATCGCCTAAATTCGTCAACGGAGTGCTCGGCGCTCTGCTAGCATAGGTTGCCGTTCGACCATGTGAGTGGTTGGCGTTATTTGGAAAATTTTATTACCAGTTCGAGCGGAACGGCTGTTCCGCATGACCTCCCGGGGGTTGAAGTAAATGGCCAGTGTGTTAGATCGAGTCCGCGATATTGCGGCCGACAAGCTGAGTGTTGATGCATCAGAAGTTTCAGCGGAATCTTCATTCACCGAGGACCTAAATGCCGACTCTCTCGACGTTGTCGAGTTGATCATGGCGATCGAAGAGGAATTTGGTTCAGATGACCAGCCTCTCGAGATTTCAGACGAGGATGCCGAAGGTATCAAGACTGTTCAGGATGCTGTGAAGTACCTGTCGGACCGCGGAATCACCGAATAATCGATTTTCGCTTCGTTTGTTAGGTTCCGGACGCGTTGGGCTATGAGGCGTTCGAACAATTTAGCCGCACTTGTTTTCTTTTATTTTGTAGTAGAGAACGGGTGCGGTTTTTTTGTGCGTTTAAGCTCCGGGCGTCGTCGGACGACTTGGTCGCGCGTCGCAGTCTCCCCCTCTAACTCCCCCATTCCGGGGGAGAACCAGAACAGGCTCCGGGCGCAGCGTTAGAGCCGGGCGTCGTCGAATGACTTTGGCTCGGAGCCTGTCATTGCGAGGAGGAACGACGTGGCAATCATGGTTGATTGGGGATAACGACGGGATTCTGGTTCGAGGTTGAGCCGCGGG
>CAVOCL010000329.1:0-2654 GCA_963694185.1 Dehalococcoidia bacterium | reverse complement strand
CGTTGTGTCGCTAGCCCGGAGCCGCCCACATGCCAGAACTAGCTGCCGCTTTGGGCGGCGTTTACGAGGTCTTCGCAGGCTGAAATATCGGTTTGGCAGAGCATAACGACGTTCCCGGCAACGAGATAGGCGTGGTAGCTGGTGCGATTGTTACCCGAGGTGATAATTCCGCCAGCTGAGTTCGATGCTGGAGAGCGACCGAGTATCGCAAGCGCCGATTCAACCCCTGCTGACATTGCATCGGCATGCGAAGCGTACTTCCTGATCTCAATATCTCGGCGACTGGCGAATCCGTAGTAGACGTTTGTAGCCAAAGGAACGGTCTCGGTATCAAACTCTTTGCTCAGCTTGAATCCGGCATCTTCAAAGTTTTCGACCGTGAACGTTTCGTCGATTCGGAGAACGGGTGCAACTTCTTCGCCGTCATTGTTAGTCGAGACCGAGTCGCCTGAAGTGGCACCGGAGCCACAGGCCACTATGGCGAGCATGGCGATGACGATAAGAAGAGCTGCAGATGATTTGCCGAATTTCACAGATATTTCCTATTGGTCGAGATTGCTACGTCGTCTAACTCCTCACAATGACAAATAGCCGACCGAGATTCGGATGGATTGATCATTGGCTGCGCACCTATGATCCTTCGAGTGCCTCAGGATGACATTTTTGGGCATTTGATTACAGATGGGAGTTACGTTCTAGCTAAGCGATGTTTTGATTGCTGCCCGCAAACCTTAGCAAATACTAGCGTTTTCCACCCGCCAGATTGGCTGATTCGGGAAGAGAGCGCAGCCGCAACATTGCAGCCGTTCCCACGACTGGTCCGAGGGCGAGCATGGCGAACGCCCAGCCCCAGCCTGAAGAGTCTTTTACTATCGGCAATAGCCATATCGACACCGCGGTTAATGCGAACCCGATTCCGGTCTGAAACGTCAGCATGGTTCCTCTGTACGCCGGGTCGCTTAGTTCGGTCATCGCAGTCGAAAATTGTGCTGAATCGGCTATCACTGAAGCACCCCATATCATCGCCAATATCACTATCAGGACAGTCATTTCGGGAGGTATGAACCCGATGAATGCAGCGACTCCACCACTTATTACCATGGCGATGCTGGTCACTGCAGTTCGACCGATTTTTTCCGACCATATTCCCGCGTACGAACTCGCAACTGCCCCGACTGCGAATACGAGGAACGTAAGCGCGCTCGCAAGATCAAGGCGGTCACCGATGAGAGATTTTTCGCCAACGATATAGAGCATGAAGCTGCCGATCCAAGCCCACATCGCGTAAAGCTCCCACTGGTGTCCCAAATATCCGGTTAATGCCAACCGGGGACCCCGTTGCGAGATGGCACCAATCAGATACTTCGGGTTGAACTTAGCGCCTCTAACTTCGTGGGGACCGTCTTTCACGAGGAATTTAAGTATCAGCCCGCCGGAAATTGCAAGAACCGAGCTTCCGATGATTACTGCTTGCCAGTTTTCGGAAAATACCGATCTCAGCAGATGAGGGGATCCCGATCCGATGGTGAGCGCACCGACCATTGTTCCAAGAGCGAATCCCCTGCCCTTCGTGTACCAGCCTGAGATGACTTTCATCGCCGGTGGGTAAACGCCGCCGAGAAAGGCACCTGTTGCGAATCGAGCGGCGATGAGCGCAGGTGTCGAATCGAAAGGAATTACCAATAAGTTGACGAGTGCCGCTAGCACTCCTGCGTAGGCGAATAGGGTTCGGGCGTTTATTAGATCGGACAAATTGGTGACGGCGATGAGTAGAGTGCCAAACACAAAACCGAGTTGAACGGCGATAGTGAGGATGGCCATTGAGGATTCGTCGATCGATTTCTCGACTTCGAGCGCACCCGATATTGCGTTGGTCGAGAACCACACTGATAGCGAAAAGAATGTGGCGAGAGATACGAGAATCAGGGCACGTGATTTTGATTGCGATTGGGATTCAGGCTGAGTCATGAGGGTTGGATGTACGTACGATCACCAAAGATGTTGTTAAGGTTTTATGGATGATCGAGGATGCGGAGTTCGAAAGCCTCCCACGGTTTGATTCGGCACGGTATTGTTTGTTACGACTAGCGGAATACCACGAGAGAAAATTGGTTTCGAGGAGCAGTATGAGCCAGAGTGAACTTGAACGCACTTACATTCAGGACGGGCTGCACGGCAATCACTGCTACGGCTGCGGAGCATGGAACGACAAGGGGCTCCAGATCAAATCGTACTGGGATGGCGATGTTTCGGTGTGCGTTTTTCAGCCCGAGCCTCACCATGCAGCGATGCCGCCTGACGTGATGAACGGTGGAACGATTGCCTCGATTATCGATTGCCACTGCGTTTGCTCGGCGATGGCGGACGCGTACCGAACTGAGGGTCGTGAGGTGGGTGAGGGCGATACGATTTGGTACGCCACAGCTTCGCTCACAGTGAACTATCGCAAGCCCACTCGAATCGACGGTCCGGTTACGGCACGAGCACGCATTATTGAGAAAACGGACAAGAAGACTAGCCATGCGGTCGATTTCTTCTCGTATGACGGCGTGCTAACTTGCGATGCAACGGTTCTTTCGCTTCGAGTTCCTGACGAGTGGGCCGATCCCACAGGACTATTTCAGCACTTATAGGTTCTGCACAGCAAAAACTTT
>CAVOCL010000328.1:0-2654 GCA_963694185.1 Dehalococcoidia bacterium | reverse complement strand
GACTTAACACCCCAAACTCGCTCCTGGCACTGGCAAGGGATCACCGTCCGGGCTGAAGCCGGCGCATTTTCGTTCGGAGCCACAACGAACCAGCGCTTGTCATCGCAGATATCGCAGTGAATCTCGGTGCTAGTTAGCTCCTCTAGCTCGCTGTCGCTCGAGGTACTCCTCGTAGAACTGGTCTGACCGATCCTCTTGAAGATCTCGTTCAGCGGTTCCATCCCGTCCATCATCAAGCTCCTCGGGTCTGCCCTCTGTCGCCCATCGGCGAAGAATTGCAGCTATGTAGTTCCAACTCCGTGCATTGGCCTCTGCGGCCTTGCGAATTGCCAGTCGAACCTCGTCTTCAGGGTGTTCTTCCAGCGCTGCGTGCAGGTTATCGGCAACGATCGGGGTCATTGCACCAATGTTCTGTTCGTAAAACGTTACCGCATCTTGCTTCGGAAGCGCAGCTACAGCGTCAGGCCAAGTTTCGGCCGCCTTGGCGCTTGCATTGGCGGATTTATTTGAAATATCTATTCCCTGTCGCACCAATGCCCGCTTCACCGGTTCGGTGTTCAGGTAGATGCTGTTCTGCCCGTTACCACCATCCAATACCAGCAGTATTCCACGGTCAGACGCCGATTCAATCGCCGAATCCACAAGCCCTTCAAGCTCGCTCCCTGAAGCACTCAGCATCGCCGCCACCGTGCGATCTGAATATAGTTCGCTGAACGAAATCGACGCCGGAACTTTTCGCTGTTTGTGCAAGCCATGAATCGTGCGAAGCACCACTTTAAGCTCATCTAGTGAGTCGATTTCTTCCAGTAGCGAGGCTAAGAGTGGATTTGGTACTGGTGTGAACTGAACCCCGCGTGGGAACCCGTCCTTCACCGTACCGCTCCGGATCTGGGTGCGAACGATTGCGACGTTTGCGGCGAGAACGACAGTTCTTCGAAAATACCAATTGAGTCTCGCACCCGCATCTCAACCTCGTCGGTAGGGCCGTTCCTGTGCTTGGCAATAATCAGCGTTGCTCGGTCACGCGGGAACGGCTGCGTCGGGTTCGCCTTGTTCCACTCGTCTTCGGTCGTGAACTTGTCTTCCCTGTGGATGAACATCACGACGTCGGCGTCCTGCTCAATCGATCCGGATTCACGCAGGTCGGAAAGCATTGGCCGATGCGAAGTACGGTGTTCAACCGCACGACTGAGCTGAGATATTGCGAGCACCGGAATGTGAAGGTCCCTCGCCATTCCCTTCATCTGCCGTGAAATCTCTGAGACCTCTTGCGCACGGTTGCCTTCACGACCACCGGTCGATCCGCCGTTGATCAGCTGCATGTAGTCGACAACCAGGAAATCGAGCCCGTGTGTCATCTGCAGTCGGCGTGCCTTGCCGCGCATTTCAGCCACGGTTTGGAACGGCGTGTCGTCGACGTAGATCGTGAGGTCAGAAAGTAAACCGATCGAGTTGATCACCTGATCTTCTTCACTGGGTGACTGGATTCGGTTTCGAATCTGCTGCATGTTCACTCTCGACTGAGCAGCGAGCAGCCTCATGGCGATCTGATCACGTCCCATTTCGAGTGAGAAGATTCCGACTTTAAATCCGGCCTTGGCCGCGCTCAAAGTGAAGTTCAAGCCCAGCATCGATTTACCAACCGACGGTCGGGCAGCAAGCACAACCATGTCGGATCGCTGCAATCCACCGACAAGTAGTTCATCAAGCCGTCTGTATCCGGTGACAATGGGTGATGTGCCCTGCTCACCGTCAACCTGATCGAGCGGCGATGATTCTTCAAGATATGGAGTTAGTGAATCGGCCAGCGGCACGAAGTCGCGGTTTTGCGAACCCTGCCTGATGCTGAACAGAGCGTCTTCAGCCGCCGAAAGCGCAAGGTCGACGTCGGGGTCATCGTTGTACCCAATGTCGGAAATCTCGGCAGCGGCTGCGATGAGCCTGCGCATGGTGGCAGTGCGGTGCACCAGATTTGCGTAGTGCTTGATGTGCACCGACGTAGGTGTGACTTCGACGAGGTGAGATAGATACGATGCGCCACCGACCGATTCGAGCAGGTCGCGGTTGTCGAGTTCGTGGGTGACGGTTACCTGGTTTATCGCCTCGTCACGCTGGAACAGGTCGTAGCAAACTTCGAATGCCTGCCGGTTGATCTCCCTGTAGAAGTCATCTGCGGAAAGAAAGCCAGCGATCTGGGTGATCGTCATGCCATCAATCAAAATAGAGCCGAGAACAGATTCCTCGGCGCTTAAGTCATGTGGTGGAAGTCGATCAGCTTGCATTAAGGGGCAGGTGTCCAGTCTGGGAAACAGTGAAGTTGAGTAAGGAATATATGGGGATATTCAAGATATTCAAAGCGCGAGCCACAAAGGATTTGGAGAATGTCGAGAAAAAATGTGCGAAGTTGTCAACACTCTCCACATAGTTATCCACAATCCAGTTCAATTCAAAATCGTGGTGTCATTTCTCCCCACCGAGCGCGACCAATAAAAAACGGCCCGGAGCAGCATGCTCTAGGCCGTTTTGTGATCTCTAGGAGATTACTGGACTATTCTTCAGATTTCTCTTCGGAGTCGTCAGCGTCGTCGTCGGAACTATCGTCCGAAGCTTCTTCAGAAGATTCAGCTTCGTTATCTTCGCTCTCAACTTCAGAG
>CAVOCL010000327.1:0-2691 GCA_963694185.1 Dehalococcoidia bacterium | reverse complement strand
CAAACGAGAAATCGACGTGCTGGTGGCAACTCCAGTCATCGAAGTTGGTGTCGATATCCCAAACGCAACGGTCATGATGATCATGAGCTCCCAGCGCTTCGGCCTCGCACAGCTACACCAGCTGCGTGGACGTGTCGGCCGTGGTGAAGACGAAAGCTACTGCGTGCTGATGACGAATTCGAAGGGCCAAACGGCTAACGAACGAATCGAGGTCGTGCTGAACAGCAACGACGGGTTCCAACTGGCTGAAGAAGACCTGCGAATACGGGGTCCCGGCGATTACATGGGCACTCGTCAGAGCGGCTGGGACGAGTTGCAAGTTGCGACGATAGACGACGTCGACCTACTGCAAATCGCTCGCAGGGAAGCGTCAGACTTGATTGCCGATGGGTCGCTCGACTTACTGAACGCAAACCTAGCGCTAGCGGGTGAACTCAAACGAGTCACTTCACATCACTTCACAGAATTTTCTTAGCCGATCTCACCAACTTAATGTCGCAAACATCCAACTCAAAGCCGGGCTTTGCCCGAAAAATCCTCGTAACAGGCATGAGCGGTCTCATCGGCGGACTCGCCGGTAGAAAGTTCGCCGAGAACAACGATGTAGCCGCGCTCGGCAGAAGCGAAGTCGAAGGCTTCCCGACTACCGTCACGGACATCGGTGACGGCATCGCCAAAATACTGCCCGCGCTCGAAGGCGTCGATACCGTCGTTCACATGGCGGCGTCACGCGGCAACGTCACCGATGAAACCCACATGAAGGCGAACATCACGGGCGTATACAACCTGTTCGAGGCATGCCGAATCGCGGGCGTAAAACGCATAGTTGCTGCAAGCACGGGAGCCGTAGTCGCCGGATACGAGAAGGACGACCCGATCAAATCGCTGGTTCACCATCCCGATTTCGAAATGCTAAAACGCCGCCCGATGATCACAACCGATACCGCTATTCGCCCCACAAGCATGTACTCGGTATCCAAAATGTTCACAGAGAACTTAGGCCGAATGTATTCAGAAGCGCACGATATATCGGTAATCTGTATCCGTATCGGCAAGGTCGAAATCAACGACGTTCCGCTAAACGCCCGCAACGCTTCCGTTTGGTGCAGCCATCGAGACATCATTCAAATGATCGAAAAGGCCGTGAACGCGCCAGACGATCTCAAGTTCGCAGTCGTTTTCGCTTGTTCCGACAACCCGACCCGATACCGTGATATCGAATACGCCAGAGAGACGCTTGGATTCGTTCCGCAAGATAGTGCGGCGGATCACGGTTTCTAGGAGAGCCTGATGGGCACCAGCCTGAGCGGACCTGAACACCTGCACGACCAGCACACACCCGACCGGGTGCGACAGAGGCTGGAAGACGGCACGCCCCAGAGCTATTTGAAGGACATGGTGTACGGCGGGATCGACGGGACGATCACCACGTTCGCCATCGTGGCGGGAGTAGTAGGAGCCGATCTTTCAGCTGGAATCGTCGTGATACTCGGGCTAGCGAATCTAATCGCAGACGGCTTCTCGATGGCTGTCAGCAACTTCTTAGGCACTCGAGCTGAACAGCAGTTCCTCCACATGATTCGCACCGAGGAAGAAGAGCAGATATCACTCATCCCCGAGGGCGAACGAGAAGAAATTCGCCAGATCTACGCACGAAAAGGCTTCGAGGGCGATCTGCTCGAACAGGTTGTTGAGGTAATAACTTCCGACGAAAAAATATGGGTCGACACGATGCTCACCGAAGAGCACGGACTGCTGCTTGAGGGTCCCGAGCCTGGCAGAGCGGCGTGGTGGACGTTCGTTGCGTTCCTGATAGCAGGAATTGTTCCGGTCACACCGTTCATTGTGAATTTGCTCGTTGACGGCGGTATTTCAGCCCCGTTCCTGTGGAGTTCAGTGGCGACCGGCGCAACGTTCTTCGCCATCGGTATCTACAAGGCAAGAGTCGTTGGAGCCAATAAGATCAAGTCGGGGATCGAGACGGTCGCAGTTGGCGGTGCGGCAGCGATAATCGCATACGGAATCGGCTGGCTGCTACGAGGCGTTGCCGACAGTCTTTAGGCAGAGTTCGATCTTTCGTGCTCAGGTCATTCATGGATAGATATTTGACTCGGCCTATTCCACCGCATAGCCTTCTTTGCAATTGAATAACACGTCCCCGGTGCCCGATGAAAAACAAACTAGTTTGCGGGTGAAAAGGGAAAGCGGTGTGAATCCGCTGCGGTAGCGCCACTGTTACCGGTTTGGGTGCGAATAACTCCACTGGCCATTCGAGGCCGGGAAGGATCGCACTCTTGGCACCAACAAATTTGTTGTCAGACCGGAAGCCAGGAGACCTGCCAGGGACATTTGGGCACGATTACTCCTCGCGAAAAAAGGGGTGGCTCACCACGAGAGTTGGTGCCATTGGCACTTTTTCTTCCTGTGGATCGGCGTTAGCTGGTTTGTGAACTGAAGCCAGTGAGTGATCTAAGTGCCTAAGCAACACGACTCCGCTTAGCGTCAAGAAAGACACATACATGCCAATCAATCCAGTTGATCCGCCTACCGAATTCACTCCGCCACCCAACCTGAAGCGCGTTCGAAAAGGGCTAGTGATCATCAACACCGGCAACGGCAAGGGCAAAACGACTGCCGGCTTCGGAATGATGATCCGTGCATGGGGCCGCGGCATGAACACGATGGCGGTTC
>CAVOCL010000326.1:0-2770 GCA_963694185.1 Dehalococcoidia bacterium | reverse complement strand
CTGCCGTACTTTTCGGTCGGCATGCCGAGTTTCTTGGCCCAGCCATCTCGAACCCACAGCTCGTCATTTCCAAGAACAGTCGAATTCCCCCAGCGATCCGACACCCGCGCCATGTGCCACACCGTCCACAGTATGTGATTAGATTCCGGGTTCGGCTGCCACAGCAGTTCCTCGGGCGTTAGCCCTTCAACTGTTTGCTTCAGCTTGCCGTAGTACTCGTTCAAACCGCTTTTGATCGGATCTCTGAACGTGCCCATATTTTGTCTCCTCAGCTACCCGTCGAGACCACGGATTATTCCACGAATGAACGCCACTTGTCCCAGATGCTGTGATTCTTCTACGATAACGTGTCCCAGAATCCAGCCCCAGGTTGTCGAACGGTTACCGCGAGAATACACGTTCGACATATCTACGGAACTCATATTGTCGATGACTCCGAATGCCGCTGCTCGAACTTCATCGTAATAGTCTATTAGAGTCTCGGCCGAAACCATAGGCAACGCTCGTACTTCGTCGAGTTTGTTGGCGTATCCATTTCCTTCGGTTGAAATACCGGTTTTTTCAACCCAGCCCCTTGAGTCCCACACACTGTCGCCACCAGCGATCACGCCGTTGATCCAATTATCTTCGACGCGCGCCATGTGCCACACAAGCCAGATAATCGTGTTCGAATCGAGACTCGCCTGCCAGCGAAGTTCGGCTTCGGTTAGATCTTCGAGCTTCTGTTTCAGCTCCTCAAGGTACTCAGTCATTCCACTCTTGATGGAATCCTTAAACGATTTCATTTATAGCCAACCTACCCAAACTGTCATCCTGAACTTGCTCTGAGCCCCGAAGTAATCGGGGATTCAGGATCTATGCAAAAAGCTAACAACTATCAAAACAGCCAATCACGAAATTGGGCCATCACTCTGTCATCCCGATGCCAACTGGGAACTCTACATTCGGGGCAGACGTTTGTTCTCCGCTCTTAAACAAACTTCTCATGAAGCTCGTCCAAGTCAAACCGCCCCTCAGTGTCGTTTAGCACGGCGATATTCTTGTCGACTTCCTCTGGCGTGCGCATGCCAACCAACGCAACGTCGATCAGCTTATTCGAAAGTACGAACTGCAACAACGCTGGCGAATAATCGAAATCGTCGTCGGGCCGTGCTGCCTTCATCCATCGTTGGAACACGCTGGCCGTGAGCGAACGCATGGTTACGATACCCATTCCTGCGTGATCGGCTTCGTAGATCGACCCGAACGGACGGGTTGGTTCGTAGGTGTGCTGGAACACGAGGTTGTAGCAGGTTTGCATCACGTCGAAGCGGCCCGACTCGATGAATTCGTACACCGGCGGGTTTTGATCTTCGGTGGTGAAGCCGATGTGCCTGATCAGACCTTCGTCGCGGGCCTGTTCGAGAATCTCGAGAGTGCCATTTTTGCGAAGGGTTTGACCTCGGGCTTCTGGCGTGTAAGTCGTGCCGTGTACTTGAACGAGATCGATCTGATCGAGTCTGAGGCTCGCTAGGGACTTCTCGATGGATTCACGAGGGTTCGGCTCGTTGTGGCTGACCTTCGTCGCGATGTAAAGATCGCTACGTTTGCTGGCGATTCCGGCGTTTTCGAGCCCCTCACCAAAAATTTTCTCACTCTCACCAGTGCCATAAGCAGCAGCCGTATCGAAGTAGGTAATCCCAGATGCAACAGCGTGAACGATAGCCGCAACAACGCCTTCACGCTGTTTCGTATCAACCGGAGAAAACGGATCAAGGTAGTTCGTAAGCCCGGCAGGAGCCCCCCCGAATCCGATTCGGGGGGCTTGGAACGCGGCGCGGCCCAACCGAGCCGATTCAAGAATTTCTCGCAAAATTAACTGTCCGTCCTCAAGAAAACGTGGCCTAGCTACCCCTGCTTCGTTACTGCTTCGATCATTGCTTGGATGTAGCCGTTGGCGAAGGCACGGCCTCGGTGACCGAATTGGGTGTCTTGGTGGGTGTGCGGCACGTGATCGTCGATGAAGAAGCTGTCGTAGCCGCTATCGTTGTAGGCCTTCATCGCACGGTACATATCGACGTGACCGGTGTTGATGAACTCCTCTCGGAAGTCCTCTGGGTTCGGCGCAGAAACGTTACGGAAGTGAACGTAAAGAACTTTCTTCCTAGCGACCATCTCGGCGATAAATTCATACAACGCATCGCCCGCTGAATCGAACATCTCGGAAACAGTTCCCTGGCAGAACTCGATTGCGCAGTTGTCGGACGGATAGATGTCTAAGTAACGACGGTAGTTATCGTACGAGTTGAACAGCATCGGAATTCCGCCGAGCTGCTTCACCGGGGGATCGCACGGGTGGATACCGAGTCGAATGCCTTCTTCTTCGGCAATCGGGGTGATGATCTTGATCCAGTACTCAAGGTTCGCCCACATCTCATCTTCGGTGTATTCCCGACCGTGAGTAAGCGGCATTTTATTGGCAATTTCGTAGTTGAACGCTGTTGCTCGTGCGCCGCCACGAATTAGCTGTTCAGGCGTTCGCCAAACGTGAGAAGGCATCCAGTGGTATCCGAAGATCGGAATACCTGCTCGTGCGATATTTCGCACGGTTGTGATCATGTTGTCGATCTGCTCGTCACGCTTCGGACCGTTCAGCATGATGTCTTCATAAAACGTAGTAGGAACATTCTCAAGAGCCGACAACGTAAGCCCATAGCTCTCAACGCGCCTGCGAAGGTTCACCAGATCGTGCAACGCCCAAGTGCCATTGTTGCCCGGCAACGGGGGCGTG
>CAVOCL010000325.1:0-2807 GCA_963694185.1 Dehalococcoidia bacterium | reverse complement strand
TTTCCTTGCCGAAGCCGAGAAATCCAGTTTCGATGTGGTCGTAATTGACCCCATGTTTGCGGCAGCCAAGCGATCAGATGGAAGCTTCAAGGCCCTACGGGGATTCGCTGACCACGCAAGCCTGGACCCTGACTGGATCCGTTCTGCCCGACGCGTCGCCAGACGTTGGGTTGTCGTGAAAACCGACCACGCTGAAAGTTGGTTCGGACCGGAGAAGCTGAAGGGTATTCACAACGGTGGTCGGGCTAGTTGGTTCAGAGCGCCACCCAGTTATTAGACCATAAGTACGATCAGTCGACGCCCAGTAGGCTTGTACCTCCGGTATATTCGCCTCGCGGGCAAGGCTCGGCACTCGTAACTGCTAACAACACTTCCCCGACTATGTCACCATCGGAATAAATGTTTGAAACTCTCGATTCTTGATCAATCCCCTATTAGCGTCGGTAAAACAGCTCATCAAGCCGTTCAAGCGACGCTCGATCTCGCTGAAGCAGCTGATAAGTGGGGATACACCCGATACTGGCTTGCCGAACATCACAGCTCAAACACACTTGCAGACGCCAGCCCTGAAATTCTGTTAGCTGCCATGAGCATGCGTACAAAAAACATCCGTATAGGTTCCGGTGGGGTGATGCTGTCGCACTACAGCTCATTTAAAGTCGCCGAGGTATTTCGAATGCTTGAAGCACTGGCTCCCGGGCGCGTCGATATGGGCATTGGTCGTGCGCCTGGTTCTGATCAAGTTGCCAGCTTCGCGCTGCAGCCTGGACCAAACACTTATCCGATTGAGAAGTACCCAAAACAAGTATTTGATCTGATGCGCTACCTCAGTGAATCGTTCCCCGATGACCATCCGTTCGGCAAACTTCGAGCGATGCCGGCGTCGCCAACCTGGGCTGTCCCATGGCTACTAAGTTCATCAATGGGAAGCGCGGGCATCGCAGCAAGACTTGGCATGCCGCTGTCATTCGCTCATTTCATAGCTCAAGACGGCGGACCGGAACACGTGAAGTGGTATCGAGACAATTTCGAACCATCGGAGTGGTTCGATAAGCCGCGAGTGAACATTGGTATCTCTGCCATAACGGCCGACTCCTCAGAACGCGCCCACGACTTAGCAACGTGCAGACACGTCATGCGTTTGATGCGCAATAAAGGCCAAGAAATGAAGGGGGTGCCGTCGGTGGACGACATAAAGGCTATGAGCTTCAGTGGACCTGACAACGAATTCATCGAACAGCAGCGTGCAAAATCTATTGAGGGCGACCCAGAAACAGTGAAGACGAAGATTGAGAATCTCGCTGAACAATACGAAACAGATGACGTGATCGTCCTGACAATCACGCACGACTACGCCGAACGAAATCGTTCATATGAGCTCCTAGCCAACGCCTTCGAACTGAGTGGCGAAGGTCGTAAAGAGGCCGTCTCAGACGATTAGATTTTTCGCATCTGTTGCCTGACTGAACCGCCACAACTCGATCACATCGTAGTATCGCATTCCATCACGAAGTACATGAATGGAATGGTGCTAATCGCCATCATTCTACAAAGCTCGTAACTTGCGGTTCTGTCAGAACTCACTGTCGGGGCATAATGGCATCATTCCTTATTTACTGAGGAGATCTATTAATGTCTTGCCCGCACTGCTTATCTAAGTCGGTGTCCAAGAGAAAATTTCTAACTTCGCTTGGCTATCGAACTTTCTACTGCCGAGACTGCAATAAGCGTTTCAACGAACGTTCAGGAACACTCTTCAATGGTCTCCAGTTCCCGAACGACATCGTTTTACAAGCGGTGCTTTGGCGTCTGAGATACAAGCTCGGATTCCGTGACGTTGATGAACTTCTGTTGCAACGAGGATTCGAAGTTAGCCGCGAAACGATACGGATTTAGGAGTTCAGGTTTGCGCCGCTAGTTAGTGAGAATCTTCGTGCTAAACGTCGAGGTACTGACCTGCCCCCGATAGCGTTACCACTTATTATCTCGGATTCACGACCAGCTGAAGCCTGGGCATGATTGCCTCAGGTGTCGGCGGCCGGTATCCGAGTGAACTGTGTGGTCGGATCGTGTTGTACTCCCGCCTCCACCGTTCTGTCAGTATCTACGCCTCCTTCAGTGAGTAGAAGATCTCTCGATTTAGCAGTTCGTCCCTGAGCTTCCCGTTGAAACTTTCGTTGTAGCCGTTCTCCCACGGACTTCCCGGGCCATTGAAGAGGGCACTGGAACTCTCGGTGGGCTTGAGTAAGATGCTGCACTGGGATCCAAGAGCACCAAAGGCTGGGAAGACAACCCACCGTATTCCTACACCCACGCAGTCAGCGCAGCGACTGCAGCCATCCTCAGTTCTGCGGGGATAGACAACAAAGACGATGGTGACTGGCCGGTGCTTGTCGAACCATCACCAGTGTCAGGCACCGATTTCAACCTTGTGGCGCAGGAAGATCAGGAAGGCGACGCTGAAGTAAAGCTTGGCAAGAAAAAGGACGCGATCGCATACATAGTGTTCGAGTGATTTTTATGAGTCTGGAGGGACTTGCCCCCGGACCAATTGACTGTGAACCAACTGCTCCAACGCTGGTCGTGCCTACACCGTTTCCAGTCCAAAGGTCGCAGATACGTTCGCACACCCTAAATCGAACCCACTCACCCAAGCGGTGGCAGCTTTACGCCCAGTATCACCCGTAGGTAGTTCACATTGTGGGCCAGATAGTCGTCGATGGCGAGATCGATATTCCCGCCGATCGCGTCGAAGCCATCGTCGCCCTCCCGTGGGCCATCCATATCGAACACCACCCAGCCTTTGA
>CAVOCL010000324.1:0-2813 GCA_963694185.1 Dehalococcoidia bacterium | reverse complement strand
TGATAACCCGTTGAAGAGCCCCCACTTGGTTTGCTGCAAGCCCCACGCCGCTTGCGGCGTCCATCGTTTCGATCATGTCGAACGCCAGTTCACGGGCCTTATCCATTTCGGCGCGGCGAACTACCCTACATTTCTTTCGCAGAATGGGATCGGGAAACACCCTGATTCGCCTGATTGGCAAGGCATGTCTTTCTTAAGTAGTCGGGTTGTGAGCGAACACCGGTTGGCGAGCCTAGCCTAATGACGCCGGGTCGACATCAACAGCCCAGAGCGAGTTAGTTGCCACCAACTCAAGAAGTCTCTCAGGATGCGCGCCCTTGAGCAAGATTTGCCAGCGGTACATATTTCGGATTTTCAGCGGGTACGCCGGGGTTGGCCCAATAACTTCGATTCCCGTTTCACCGTGCGATTCTCGAATTTCGGCAAGCTCTTGGGCAAACCTATCGGCCTCCGACTTAGCCACATCTGCGTTGCCTGCCGCGTGCATCAGCTTGATCATGCTCGTGAACGGTGGGTTCGCCTGCGCAGCACGTAGTTGAATTTCGGTGTCGTAGAACAGTTCATAGTCTTGATCGGCGGCGGCCTGAATTGCGTAGTGTTCGGGATTGAACGTCTGGATAATCGCACGTCCCTCCCACGCTCCCCGGCCGCTCCGACCAATCACCTGAGCCAGCACCTGAAACGCTCGCTCGGCACCTCTGAAATCTGGAACGGCCAAACCTGTATCAGCCGAAATGACTCCGACGAGAGTCACACTGGGGATGTCGAGGCCTTTGGCGACCATCTGCGTTCCCACTAGAACGCTGGCTTCACTTTTAACGAACTCATCCATGATCCGCTGATGATCAGTCGCCGTTCGTGCGATATCGGAATCCCACCTGACCACTTCGATCCCCGGGAAGTACTGGCGCACCGTTTCAGCCGCCATTTGAGTACCCGGAGACGAACGACGCATCTGTTTCCCGCCACAGGTTGGGCAATTCGTTCCAGCACCAACCGTGTAGTTGCAGTAGTGGCAAACCAATTTGCCGCTTTGGGCACGAGAGTCATCGGAGTCTCTGTGGAACGTCAGGGCGGTATCGCAGCGTTTGCACTGCCTGACCTTGCCGCAATCCATGCACTGAATAAACGATGCAGAACCACGTCGGTTCAGGAAAAGAATGACCTTGCCACCAGCAGCGAGAGCGTCACGCATCGAATCGATGAGCGGTCGACTGAGCATCTCGAAGTGACCCGCCTCGCGCTCGTCTCGCATGTCGACAATCTCGACCTTCGCCATCGACTGGGTTCGGCCCGCGTTTTGGGCTGCTACGCCGGAGCCGACTCGCTGAGGTAGCTGAAGCAGTCGATATCGCCCCGCCTGGGCAGATCGGTAACTCGCGATATCAGGTGTGGCACTTCCGAGAACTAGTACCGCTCCGGTCTCTTCGGAGATACGTTCCGCGACTGCACGGGCATGATATCGAGGTGCCTGATCGCCCTGCTTGTACGTCCATTCGTGCTCCTCATCGATCACTATCAAGCCGGGGTTTTTGATCGGAGCGAATATGGCACCACGAGATCCAAGGACAATCGGGAAATCGCCGTTTTTCACCCGCCACCACTGGTCGTATCGCTGGCCTATCGTGAGCCCCGAATGGAGGACCCCAACTTTCCCAGGAAAGCGTGACGCTATTCGCTGTAGCGTTTGCGGTGTGAGTGCGATTTCAGGCACGAGGAATATAGCTCGCTTGCCCGCGGCGATGCATGCTTCGATCGCCTGAAGATACACCTCGGTTTTTCCTGAACCGGTTACTCCGTGAAGCAAGAACTGGCGATCTGTTGGGTTAGGTGACGGCTTTGCTGCGAGTATTTGCGTGACGACAGCTTCTATCGCTGTGCGCTGCTGGTCGGTTGGTGTGTGTGCGAACTCCTGTTGGAAGAAGTAGTCGGCAAGCGGGTCACGGTCACGCGGGATTTTTCTTATCTTCAGCAGTTTCTCGTCGAAAGCCCATTTGACCGCTGCCCCACCGAACAGCTTGTTTAGCGAAGATTTGGTTTGGGCGACTTTGCCCGATCTGAACCATTTCAACAGCTCTGCACGTCGGGGGGATTTCCCACCATCATGGGTTTCGATCAGTTGATCGGCGTCAGATCCCCAAGCAGCTAGCTCGATTCGATTCGAATAAACCGCTGCTACGCGTGGCTTCTCCCATTCGGATTCGGCGTGGAGAATGCGCTGTCGAATCAATCGATCGACGATCGGAGTTCCGCCCAAGCCCAATCGCCTTGCGACTCGTGACTTTGGTGCCCGTTCGTTTTCCATCACGTAGCCAACTGCCTGCTGCTCACGTTTAGAAAGATCCCTGTCGATGATTCCCGGCGATAACCACGTTCGCAATCTGGAAGATGCCCCCGGTGGAAGCAGCAGCGAACATGCGGTGAACAGCGTTGTTCTGTAGTGCTCGGCAACCCATCGGGCAGTTCGAAGTAGATGTTCGGCGATGAATGGACCATCAATAGTGCGGGCGGTTATCGGCCGAATATTATCGACATCTACCTGCGCCGAATCCGTCAGTTCGAACACGATCCCCTGAAGCGTTCTCGGGCCAAACGGCACCCAAACCAGATCGCCCGCAACCACGCCCATGCCATTGGGAGTCGAATACGAAAAGGTGCGCGAGTGCTCGTCGGGAAAATTGACGGCTACTTCAGCGAACTGCACGTGCGGCTCCAGGTTATTCGTACTGACCAATAGGTGGTTGCTGCCAATTATCTGCACCCGCCCCTTGCGGTCAAACAGCGTACGTCACAATTATCGGAGCAATAAAAAA
>CAVOCL010000323.1:0-2839 GCA_963694185.1 Dehalococcoidia bacterium | reverse complement strand
CTGAGAAAATAGCTAAGGCGCTAGAAATCCTCGGCACGCAATATGCGTTCGTAGTGAACGCAGAATCCGGTGCCGACGAAATCGATATCGAAGGCCACACGCTGCTCTACCAGGTCAACAAAGACGGCCTAAAACGCCGACGCACCCGGCCTGCCGATTTCGGCCTTCAAGAAGGCAAACGAGAACACTTGGTAGTCGAATCCACAGAAGAATCAGCTCAAATAATCAAAGATATATTTTCTGGCGCTGGCGCTGGTCACAACCCGCCCGTCGCACCCGAAACCTCACGACGAAACGTGGTCGTATTGAACTCAGCAGCCGCACTAATGGCAGCCGGAAAAGCGGTTGCCTTTCAAGAAGCCGCAGCAATGGCGCAAGACTCCATCGACTCCGGTGCAGCTCAGGCAAAACTCAACTCGTTGATCAAAGTAAGTCAGGAGCAGTCTTGATCGAAATACCAGGAATTCTTGGTGAAATCGTTGAAAAACGACTCATCACCATTGAACAGGCAAAGCAGAAACGCGACCTGCAGGAAATTCGCACGATCGCTGAAAATTCCAGCGTTCCACTCTCGCTTCAGCGCGCCATTGGTGCAACAAGCGGCATATCGCTGATCGCCGAGATGAAACGGTCCTCCCCATCGGCAGGATCGCTCGATCCTAATCTCGATCCAGCCAACCGTGCAGCTCTGTACTCCGACGCCGGAGCCGCGGCCATATCCGTACTCACAGAACCCGACTACTTCTCGGGCTCGATTGACGATCTGGCAGCAGTGTCGATCATTGCCCGCGCATCGCGAGTTCCCGTGCTGCGGAAAGATTTCATCGTCGACGAATATCAGGTGCACGAAGCCCGAGCCGCAGGAGCCGACTGCATCCTCCTCATCATCGCCTGCCTCGACCCGGAGCAATACAAAGACCTATTCACCGTTTCAACCTCGATGGGAATGGACGTTATTGTCGAGGTGTTCGATGAACCTGAACTCGACATCGCCCTAACGGTAGTCGAACCAAACATCATCGGCATCAACAACCGAAATCTGAAAACACTTGAGACCTCGCTTTCCGTATTCGAAACACTCGCCAGGAAAATTCCCGACGATCGAATTCGAGTCGCCGAAAGCGGCATGAAAAACTCTGCCGACGTTGAACGCATGGGCTACGCCGGTGCAAAAGCCGTACTCGTTGGCGAATCGCTCATGAAAGCCGGCACCGACGTTCGCGAGCTTGCCCAGGCGATGGCCGCTGTGGAAGTCGGATAACGAAATGCTGACCGAACCAATCCAAATAAAAATCTGCGGCCTTCGCAATGCCGAAGCCTCACTCGTCGCCGCAAACGCCGGAGCTAATTTTCTGGGCTTCAACTTCGTAGAAGGTGTACGCAGGCAACTTCAACCAGACGAAGGCACCCAGATAATTGCTGAATACCGCGCAGGCCTGCAAAAAAGCGGTAATGCTAATCCCCCAAGTCTGGTCGGACTATTCATGAATCAGGACCCCGATTTCGTCAACGAAATCGCCCGCAAAGCAGGGCTCGACTACCTGCAACTCTGTGGCGATGAAGATGCCGAATACATCTCAAAAGTAGAACTCCCTATCATCAAAATGGTTCGGGTAAAAGACGGCACAATACCCGCCGAACTCGACCAAATAGTTTCGCCAATTCTCAACGTAAATCACAGCATCATTCTCGATGTCTTCGATAAGAAAACGCCGGGAGGATCCGGTAAATCGTTCGACTGGTCGGCCGCTGAGGGTATCGCCAACCGCGAAAACGTCATGCTCGCTGGCGGACTAAATCCAGAAAACGTACAGAGCGCTATCGCCAAACTTTCACCATGGGGCGTTGATGTTGCCAGCGGTGTGGAAACTGACGGAATCAAAGACCCGGAACGAATAAAGGCGTTCATTCAAGCCGCACGTTCTGCCTAATAACAACGGCGTTGAGCACGCGCATGCGTTCACCGGAATCCACGGTAAACCATCGCAAAAAAAGCCAACCCAGCGGGCACTGAGCGCACCGGTAACCATTTCCACACCAACAAATTACTTACGCGCATTTGTTTAAACGCTTTTCTTCACCCCAGCACGCTATGGTGCCCCAGACAAAGGTTCTGTCAGAACTCAGCACTCACCATGAAATTCTGTCAGCTTAAATACATGACCGATCCCTGTATTTAAGCTGACAGCTCGGTCATTAGAGTCGACCACTTGCTGGTGAAGATCTTCCTTCGAACATCCGCTGGAACATGCTCATTACCCGCTGACCTGATTCTTAGATAGTTACGCAGCTCATCGAACGCGTTACAGAAGCGACTGGCGGACTCGAACTGTTTGAACCCAAGCATCGGGTAATACCGCTGCTTGATTCCTCGATGATTCTGCTCCATTCGGTTGTTCAGGTACCGATTGTGGCAATGCAAGACCTTACGACCGACGATCCAACGAATTGCCTTCGTGTAGGCCGGATGCTTATCTGTCGTCATCCGTAGTGGCTTCTGCCCTGCACTGTCGATCAGACGGCGCAAGAAACGCCGGGCTGCATGCTTGTCTCGGTGCTCACTCAGCATCGAATCGAGCAGGTTTCCTTCTCGATCTATGGCTCGATAGAGATATCGCCAACGACCACTGACCTTGATGTATGTCTCGTCCAGATACCAGGAACGACCAGCCACCCCTCGACGTTTTGCACGAAGATTCTCGCTGACAAGTGGTGCAAACCTGAACTCCCAAACCCGTATCGTTTCATAGCTGACCTCGAATCCTCGTTGTAAAAGAAGTTCTGCAACGTCACGGAATCCAAGCTTGTATCTCAGTCGCCAGAAAACAGCGAGTAAGAC
>CAVOCL010000322.1:0-2859 GCA_963694185.1 Dehalococcoidia bacterium | reverse complement strand
CAAGGGGCGCCTATATTCGGAGATGTCACATCAGACCAGCTCGTTGGCGATCCCGATGAGATCAAGATATTTGATCGAAAAGTTGGTAGCGGAGATTCACCCAGGATCGAAGATCTTGTAACCGTGAAGTACACCGGCTGGCTCGAAGAAGGCTGTATTTTCGATTCATCTCACGCTCGTGGCGAAGATGCCGACCTTGTTTTGGTTGCTCTTATTCCGGGCTGGCGACAAGCGATGATCACCATGAAGGCCGGCGGAGTACGCAGAGTCGAAATTCCGCCAGCACTGGCGTATCGGGAACTCGGCTCGCCGCCGGTAATTCCTGGAAACGCAACTCTTACATTTGAAATCGAACTCGTAAGCTTTATTTCGCCACAATCGGCAAGTGCCACCGCAACGGCCATCGCCGTCAATGCGACCCCAACACCTGCTCCTACTGCAACGCCCGAAGGAGGGCCAATAGTGTCTTGTGACAACCCCGGTTACCCGGATTCCGCACCTCAATATGATGATGTAACCGAAGATCAGTACACCGATCAGCCTACGGGCATCCGTGTATTCGATGCGAAGGTCGGCGATGGTGCCGAGCCCAATCAGAACAGCACCGTTGATATTCACTATGTCGGTTGGCTTGTGGCTGACGGTTGTGTGTTCGATTCTTCGTACTCACGCGGACAGTCGGTTTCGTTCCCGGTTGGCGGCGTAATTCCTGGATTCCGTGACGCAATTCTCGGAATGAAGGCCGGTGGCCAGCGACGGGTGTACATTCCTTCAGATCAGGGCTACGGAGCAGCCGGAGCACAGGGAGCAATTCCGCCGAACTCCGACCTCGTATTCGACATCGTCCTAGACAGCGTTAAGTAGGAACCGCCTGGCTTCCCTCCTCCGGGAGGGACTGAGGGTGGGTAGACTGCGAAGCGCGACCAAGTCATCCTATGACGCCCGGAGCTGAAGAAAATCCCTCTTCCCGACGAAGTGGAGGGATCACGCCCATAACACCGTGGTTAGGCGATTAAGCCCACAACGCACCTGCCACCGACAATCGAAGTTGTAACAAGTTCAACCAGTGCGAGGAACCTTCGCGGCAGCCATCACTATCAGCCCTACGGAACTAATGTGATCGACTTGCCGATACCCGAGACGTGCCCCGGTTCGCGACTCTCACTGTAATACTGGACATTAATTGACACTTCCGGAGGGTCGGGCAATTCCAGCGGCGCTGTGAAAATACCTTCATCCGAGATCGTTCCAGCGTAATCGACAACTTCGTTTTGATGCAGAACAAAGAAATGCGCCACGATAAGCGAGCTACCCCATCCGTCGCCAGTCATGATTTGCGTGTTTTGTCCAAGCCGCAGTCCAGAATCAACCGGCGGATCGAATGCAATCAACTTGGACGGCATGTATGGACCTCCGGGTCGAGCCTGTTCGCTCGCCCGCGGAAAGCCGCTCATAAAAATCTCAACGACATGTTGAGTTTTTTCTTTTTCGCCTCGAGCTCTTGCAGTAAAAGTCACAAAATGCTCGTACGGAATCCATCTTGGCGCCGTGAATGTATTGCCAATAAATGTGCCACGATCACCCGGCACATTGTGGGGATTAACGATCTCAAAATCCGCCGGAATCGATTCACCAGTCTCTTTGTCGATTAATTCGAAATCTACTGAAACACCGATTCCAATCTCAGGAATATCGGGCCGAATTTCGTACTTAGACTCGGGCACCGAAAAATCGGGGGATTCAACCAGCTCACCGATGTACAACGCCAGGATCACGATCGTAAATCCCGCTAAAAGCAAGAATCCTCGGGATCTTAAATGGGCGTATATTTCTCGCACGGCTGACATTCCCACAGCCTATAGAAATACGTAATATTCACGCGTTACACGAGCCACATGAAAATCACCAAAGTTGAAACCATCCACGTCGACGAATTCTGGCAGATGTGCTGGGTTCGTATTCACACCGACTCCGGCGAGATAGGACTCGGCGAAACGTGGTACCTGCCCAAATCAGTCGCAGCAGTTGTTCACGAAATATTTGGCCCCACGCTAATCGGACGCGACCCGATGGATCGTGAAGGCATATGGGACGAGTTATTCAAGCTCGCCGGAATTTTCACCTACTCAGGAGCCGAACTACGAGCGTTGTCGGCTATAGATATCGCGCTTTGGGATGTCGTAGGGCAGGCACTCGATCAGCCGATCTACAACCTGCTTGGCGGCAAATCCCGAGACAAGATCCGCATCTACAACACGATCGGAAGCTACGGCGACTGGCAGGACAACGAGTTCGAACAACGCGATCCGGTCGGGTTTCTGCAAAGCCTTATCGACGAAGGAATCACGGCGGTCAAGGCGTACTACATGGCGCCATACGCTGCAGAATCGGGCGGCAATTTCGTTTCGGCAAAGCAGATCAAAGAGGGGCTAGCCCCGTTGGCGAAACAGCGCAAGGCGTTGGGCGATCAGATTGAAATCGCTCATGACGGTGGCGGGCAGTGGGCACTGGCACCGGCGATTCGGATCACGCAGGCGATGGATGAGTATGACCTGATGTGGCAGGAAGAAATGATCCATCCCGTAAACGTCGAAACGCATCTGAAGTTGGCGCAGGAAACGAAAGCTCCGATCTGCGCAGCTGAACGACTGATGACTCGATACGAGTTCCGCGAATATATCGAAAGAGGCGCTGCGGAAATCGTGATGCCAGACTTGATCTGGACCGGCGGGATTTCAGAGACGAAGAAGATCGCAACTATGGCCGATACGTATCAAACACCGATCGCTCCGCACGATTGGACGGGTCCGGTAAACGTGTTCGCCTGCGCTCATATCTCGATGAACTGCCAGAACGTGA
>CAVOCL010000321.1:0-2889 GCA_963694185.1 Dehalococcoidia bacterium | reverse complement strand
AACGTCGATCCTGGCATTGTGCCCACTGATCCACGCTTGAATTCTTCGACTGCAAAGGCTCCACCAGCACCACCGAACAGAACCAGCCCTGTACCCTCTGCTAGCTTCTGGGTTTCGGCCATCCTCGGGATGGTCGGTGGGGTTTCAACCTTGATGTAGCAAAGGTTCTCGTGACGCTTGGCGCAGGCGACTGCCATTGCCGGCGGAATTGGAGCCGTGTTCTGATCTTGCAGGAAAATGGGTAGTGAAACCGACTCGGCGATTCTGCCAAAATATTCAATATTTTCAGAGGCTACGACCGGGATGAACGAGGTGGGGCGAATCATTAGTGCATCGGCACCGAGTTCTTCAGCTCGCTTCGACAGGAAGATCGCAACATCGGTGCTTTCGCCACCGGTGTTCATGACGATTTTCACCCGACCGTTGTTGACGCGCACGACGGCACTAAGAATTTCGTCTCGTTCTGTTTCTGTGAACTTGTAAATCTCGGTCGCAACGGCAATTCCCAGGCCGTGTACGCCCTTGCCGATCATCCATTCGACCTGATTTTCGAGATCCTCCATCACCAGTTGCCCTTTTTCGTTTATCGGGGCTGAAAGGATCGGGTAAACACCCTTCATTGAGCGGTCAGGCATATTGAGAATTCTCCGAGTGAAATCGTTCGGGCGATCTGAAGCAGACGCCATTGCTAACTAATGAGCCGGATATTCGCACCGGTAGCAAGAGAACGCAACAGAAGAAGCGACCGCTAACAGCGAAGACAGCCTAAATCGATGGACACAAACTCGAAGTCAGCTACTCCCAAAGAAAACCCGGCTAGCCGGCCGGGCTAAACGAGGTTTTTGACGATTGCTAGCAGTACACCAGCAACGGTTGCGGTTCCGATAACACCTGCAACGTTGGGACCCATTGCGTGCATTAACAGATAGTTGTCAGGATCTTCTTTTTGCCCCATATCCTGCACAACTCGCGCTGCCATTGGCACAGCCGAAACTCCAGCCGCTCCAATCATCGGGTTGATCTTGTCTTTCGAAACCATGTTCATCAGCTTCGCCAGTAGTAATCCCGCGACCGTCGCCGTCATGAACGCGAACAACCCCAAGAAGAATATCCCGATCGTTTCTGGCTGCAAGAAAATAGACGCTGGCATAGTCGAACCAACTGCCAGTCCAAGCAGAATGATCACCACGTTCATCATGGCGTTCTCAGAAACATCGGCGAGTCTGGGCACAACTCCCGAAACCTTGATCAAGTTCCCGAGCATCAGCATTCCAATTAGCGGAGACGCTGAAGGCACCAACAGGCTGATCAGAATGGTCGTGAGAACAGGGAACATCACCTGAGTGCGTTTGGACACCGGCTTGTTCGAGTACTCCATACGAATCAGGCGTTCTTTTTTCGTTGTAAGCAGCCTAATAATTGGCGGCTGAATTATCGGAACGAGCGCCATGTACGAGTACGCCGCTACCGCAGTAGCGCCAACGATGTTGCGCATATCGTAGGTCGGCAACGAATCGCCTAATTCCTTCATGCGAGTAGCGATGAAGATCGTAGTTGGCCCGTCGGCGCCACCGATAATTCCGATCGACGAAGCTTCAAGCAAACCAAACTCAAAGAAGTCGGTCATGCCGAGTAGCAGTGCGCCAAGCAAAGCGACGAACACTCCGGCCTGCGCACCTGCGCCGAGCAACAGAGTCTTCGGGTTCGACAGCATTGGGCTGAAGTCGGTAGCCGCGCCGACACCCATGAAAATCAGAAGCGGAAAGATGTCGGATTCCATTCCAATGGTCTGGAATGTTTTCAATAGCCCCGCTGGTTCGCCATCGCCACCAACCCGAATGAGTTCTCCCCCTGGAAGGTTGGCGAACAGTATTCCCATCGAAATCGGAACCAGTAATAGCGGTTCTTTCTTCTTGGCGATACCGACGTATAGAAGCGCACCCGCGATTGCCCACATGATGACCAATCGAGGCTCATGCGCGACTGCCGTGAAACCTTCCCAGAGTGCGCTTAGATCCGTGGACATGCTCGCTAAGCCTGTTCGATCTCGGCCAGAGTCTGACCGTGTTGAACTGCATCACCGGCTCCGACATGAACCGCCGAAACCGTGCCATCGATTGGCGATGCGATGGTGTTTTCCATCTTCATCGACTCCAGAACAAGAATTGGTTGTCCCTTGGTTACAGAATCGCCAACCGCCACGCTAACGCTAACGATTTTGCCCGGCATGGGCGATCGCACAACGCCATCACCACCGCTGGTAGGAACTGACGGGCGAGAAACGGCCTGTGGCGCGGGGGTGACAGTTTTCGGTGCTGAAATAGATGGGCCAGAGGTGACCGCTGGTGCCGCCGATTCGGGGAGTTCGACCTGATAGGCGGTTCCGTCAACGGAGACTTCCACAGGAGAAGTTGAAAGATCGCCGACCTCGGCGTCGTAGGTCTGACCAGCAATCGTAATTTTGTAGTTCTTAGTAGCCACTAGTTGCGCCTCTCCCTGGCAGCTGATGAACTTTGGCCAAGCATTCGCATTCGGCCACTCTGCAGCCAGGATCCCGCGGTTGCACCGGCCCTGGAGATTGGTGATGACATTGAAGCCGCTTTTGGCTCGGAGAGAGCCAGCGCCACTGCGATTGCAGCGACCTGTTGGCCGGTGATTCCCCCAGATGAAGCAGCAGGCACGTCAGAAGGAACGCTCGGAGCAGATGCAGCGGCCTGCGCCGGTGCTGGCGACTTTTCACGATCAAGCAGGCTTAGGCCCTTAATCGAAAGCGCAAGCAACGCCAGTACGGCGAAAACAATGCCCATGCCAACGAGGCTCAACAACAGCCCATCGTTTAGCAATTCCTGATCGTACGTGTCAGTGCTCCCTCAGCTGCGTCGTTACCGA
>CAVOCL010000320.1:0-2893 GCA_963694185.1 Dehalococcoidia bacterium | reverse complement strand
TTGCGGGCACAGTTGCTGGCGAAATCGTCATGAAAAACGGTGTTGCGATTAATGGACCGGTAAACGTTCCAAGCTCGATGCCATTCGACGCAAGCCAGCTCTATTCACGGAACGTTATGGCGCTCTTCGACCTGATTATCGACAGGAAAGAAGGAACGCTTACTTTAGATTTTGAAGATGAAGTCATCGATTCGATGTGTGTCGCTCACGAAGGTGAAGCTCGGCACGGGTTGGGTGAATAGCAAGATGAATACTTTATTCACCAGCAAGAACACACAAGGAGCTTCTAAGTAAATGTTTGACGCCGAAGCGCTAATCATTGCGCTAACAGTGTTCGTACTTGCGATTTTTATCGGGTACGAAGTAATTACAAAAGTGCCGCCAACGCTGCACACCCCGCTCATGTCGGGTTCGAACGCCATTTCTGGAATCGTTATCGTCGGTGCCCTACTGGTCGCCGGTCAGGCCGAAGGAATAGTCGGTCAGATTCTCGGAGCAATCGCCATTGGACTCGCCATGATCAACGTGGTCGGCGGGTTCATGGTTACTGACCGAATGTTGAAAATGTTCAAACGAAGTGGTGACCGGTCATGAGTACTGACGCACTTTTGGACGTAAACATTACGAATCTTGCGTACATATTCGCCGCAATACTTTTCATCGTCGGGCTAAAGAGGCTCGGCTCGCCGGCTACTGCTCGAAGTGGTAACCGTTTGAGTTCGATTGCCATGCTGGTTGCCGTGTTGGCGACCGTGCTTGGTAACGATCTGATGTCGTGGGAATGGATCATTGGCGGCGCCCTTGTGGGTTCCGCAATCGGTGCGTTCTCAGCTCGAAAAATCGCAATGACCAACATGCCGCAACTCGTGGCAGTCTTCAATGGTTTCGGTGGTGCAGCTTCGGCTGTTGTCGCTGCGGCCGAACTAATTCGACTGATCGACGCTGGTGGCGATATTGCCCAAGACGTATCGATCACGATCATGGCTTCGGTCATCGTTGGTGGTGTAACTCTCACAGGTAGCTTCATTGCGTACGGCAAGCTTCAGGGCATTGTACCGACACGACCGCTATTGATGCCGATTCGAAACGTGATCAACGTTGCGCTATTGATCGGAATGATCGCTTCAACCGTATGGCTGATTATCGATCCTTCGCTCACTCCGTTCCTCATCGCTGCTGCAATCGCACTGGCGCTGGGAATTTTAGTTGTGATCCCGATCGGTGGAGCCGACATGCCGGTCGTAATCGCACTGCTGAACTCGTATTCGGGTATCGCTGGTGCGGCAACCGGATTCGTTCTTGGCAACACTGTTTTGATCATCGCTGGTTCGCTGGTTGGTGCTTCAGGACTGATTCTTACGAGGATCATGACCAAGGCGATGAACCGATCGCTGATGAACGTCATGCTGGGTGGATTCGGTGTTGAAGAAGGGTCGGCGGCTAGTGGCGAGGAAGAAACTCGCCCGATCCGTTCGATTCAGGCCGACGACGCAGCGATGATGCTTGCGTACGCTCAGTCGGTGATCTTCGTGCCGGGCTACGGATTAGCCGTTGCACAGGCACAGCACCAGGTTCGTGAACTTGCCGACCTACTTAAGGAAAAAGGCATCAGCGTTCGATACGCCATTCACCCGGTTGCGGGTCGGATGCCGGGTCACATGAACGTACTGCTCGCCGAGGCCAACGTGCCGTACGACGAGTTGAAGGACCTTGACGAAATCAACGGTGAGTTCGCAAGGACCGACGTTGCGGTTGTGATTGGTGCGAACGACGTAACCAACCCTTCGGCACGTACCGACAAGTCGAGCCCGATTTACGGCATGCCCATTCTGAACGTTGACGCGGCACAATCGGTCATCATGATGAAACGTGGAATGTCGGCTGGTTTCGCTGGTGTGCAGAACGAATTGTTCTTCTTGGACAAGACGGTGATGCTGTTTGGTGATGCTAAAGATTCGGTCGAGAAGATCGTTTCCGAGGTGAAGGACCTGTAGGTCTTCGCTGGTAAATAGAGATAAATGAAAAGGCCCCGGAGATTACTTTCCGGGGCCTTTTCGCGTGTCGAAGTACGGTCAGTTGATTGGTCCTTGCGAGACTTGCCCGGCGTACTCTTCGCTTATGTAGAGAGTCGACTCGGTTGCGAGAAGACTAGTTGGCGAAACAACATTATTGGTAAATACCGATAGCTCGCTTCCATTCCATTTGAGGACTCGTCCGGGATAGGCTGCCGTACTTTCGCTGAAATCTCCGGCCTCGAAAACTGCCTTCGCATCTGATGAGAATTCCGCTATGTAGAGCGTGCCGTCGGTGCCAAATGTAATGTCGGTGATGGTGGTAAATCCGGTGGCAAATGGTTCAACTTCGCCCTCGTCCATCGCATCTCCGTCACCGTTTAGATCTTCCACTCTCCATACGACAGCCTCTCCGGCTGGATACGGATAGCCTGTCAGCGAACCGACGTAGATGGCTCCGTCAGGGCCACGTGCTATCCCCGTCGGTACCATCTCAACTGGCACCGCTTGTTCCGGAATGGTAAATCCCTCGAACACCACATAGTCACGAATATTGCCGTCCAGATCGACTGCGAGCAGGGAGTTCCCACCGGGGTCCGACACTATCCACCCACCGACTTCAGGAGCGTTGACAATGTCGTAAGGGTTGGAGAATCGGTGCTCAGTTGGAGCAAAAGCATCGGTCGCCGGCGTCACAGGTTCGTATTCGTTCCCACCTGTAATTCGGTAGAGACGCGCTGACTGGTTGCCGATAAATTCGCCCACGATGAAGAACACTTCTCCGTCGAGAAGGCTGATCGCTGATGGACCGGCTCGATATGCCCCTTCGGGACCTGTGTTGAGCGAGTGTGGCAGGCGATCGGTGGTGAGAGAAACGACAT
>CAVOCL010000319.1:0-2921 GCA_963694185.1 Dehalococcoidia bacterium | reverse complement strand
CCCATGGTGTCGGCGTGTCGGGATATTCTTCGATTCATCTGTGTTTCTACGGTCATAAAAAATTCCTCTAATTGCCAGCCGCTTGTGTCGCCAGTGCCGCCTGCATCATCGCTCGGGCGTATCCGACTGTGTAGGCGAATCCAGTATAGGTCGTTGCTGAAATTCCGTCGAACGGGAACTCGGTGTCGGAGTCGTTTTCTGGCGGGTGTTCCGGGTAGATAAGGCGCGGGTATTTCTGGCGAACAAGCTCACTCATTACGGCGAACATGTCTACTTGGCCCTCATCGATCCAGACCTCGGTGTAATCAAGATTCGGTACCCGCGAAACAACGTTTCGGAAGTGGACGTGGTTGATTTGATCACGTTCGCCGAAGTATCGGCACGTCTCGACCGGATCGTGTCCCAGTTCTCGGGTTACGCCGCAGTCGAAAGTAATGCCGTTGTAAGGGCTCGGTACGATGTCGCACAAACGCTTCCAGCCCTCGACCGTGCTCATGATCTGCCCGCTTCCACGGCTGATAGGCGCTGGTGGATCGTTGGGGTGCAGTGCGAGCCGTACGTTCGCTTCTTCAGCGGCTGGCACGACGGCTTTGAGGTAATAGGTGACGTTGTCCCACATATCGTCGAGCGAATGGGCTGTCTGGCCCTGCAGAGGCGGAAGGTCCTTGATGCGATCGTTGTTGAAATCCATCAGGCCTGATCCACCACGACCCGGCACAACCTTGTAGCCCTCGACGATGCGGTGGGCGTAGAAGTTGTATTCCATCACTGGCAAACCCTGCCTGCCAGCGACTTGAATTGCCTTGATGATTGTTTCGATATCTTCGTCACGACCGTCCTCGCCGAACTTCACTCGTTCGGAGGGATCGAACATGATGTTGCGCAATTCGAGATCGGCGTCGGCGACACGGTCGATGTGCCGCTTCAGGTTGGCGTCAGTCCAGGTTTCAAGCCCGCCGGTGTCGAGGCCAGCCATGCTCACGCCTTTAACCCCGAGTTGCTTGACCCGCCTGAGCGTGCGATCTTCGAGATCGTTCAGAAATAGCGTGAGAGTTGGGGTTTCGCTCGACTCGGGCCAGTGTCCCTGCCCTTTGATCGAATCGTGAATTCCGGCCTTGTCGTAGATCACTCGTTATTTCCTTATTTAGCCCGTTAGATATCCGGTCGCGTACCCTAAAAATCGCCTAAACCATTCCATGCGCAACGTATTCGTAGTCGGCAGAAGCGTAATCGGCTTCCCATCGCTTTTCGATGCCGGCGCGCCAGTCTTCGGCAAGCTTCTTTAGCTCGGCGGTAATTTCAGGTTCCTTGTCAGCTAAATTCACAGTTTCTCCGGGGTCGTTCTCGACGTCGGAAAGATGTATTTCAGCAATTGGTTCCGTGTCTTCGACAAGTTGACCGTTTAAGACGAGTTTCCACTTGCCACTTCGTACCGCTGTCTGGCCGTCCATTTCCCAAAAGATAGGCCGATCTGCAAGATCATTGCCATCGGCTACGTGCGGCAGCAGGTTTGTACCATCGATTTCGTACTGTGAGGCATCGGCGCCAACAGCCTCAAGCACCGTTGGGACGATATCCATCGATGCGCACGATTGATCACTCACCTGCCCTGCCGGAATTCGCGCTGGCCAGTGCATGATTGCGGGTTCTTTGACGCCGCCATCAAACAGGCTGAACTTGTGACCCTTTAGGCCGCCAGAGGTTCCGCCGTAGTAGGGATCCTGCGTGCCATCGAGCCAGTTCCGAGACTCTCTTGAGGGTCCGTTATCTGAAGTAAATACCGAGAGAGTGTTATCGGTTAAACCGAGTCGTTCTAGTTCATCAATAATTTTGGCGATAGCGTCGTCGACCGCGCTGATCATCGCTGCCATAACCTGTCGATCCCACGGCAGATCGGCGAAGCGATCCATGTATTCCTGTGGGGCGTGCATTGGGTAATGCGGGGCATTGAACGGCACGTAGAGCAAGAACGGCTTATCGGACTTGCTCATCTCCCGTATGTACTCGATAGCCTTCTTGGCTATCAGCTCGGTGAAGTACTCGCCATTACGCCAGATTTCCTCGTTGTCTTCCCAGAGATCGTGGGTTGGGTTCAAGCTCGGGCCGGGTCGGTTGGCTCCCCAGTAGTAGATGTGCGAATAGAAATCGATACAGCCTGCCATGAAGCCAAATGTCTTGTCGAATCCGTGGGCGCCTGGGCGGGACTGTTCGGCCAAACCCAAATGCCACTTGCCGGTGAGGGCGGTCTGGTAGCCCTCTTTTTTGAGCATGGTTGCGAGGGTTGGTGTTGTGGCTGGAAGTCCGGTGGCCGTACGGTGCCCTCGTAGGATCGAACGGACGCCGGCGTTGCCGGGGTAGCGTCCTGAAAGTAACGCAGCTCGGGAGGGCGAACAGACAGGGCTATTCGAGTACCAGTTGGTGAACCTGATGCCGTCTTTCGCCAGTCGATCGAGGGTGGGAGTTTTGAAATCGGTTGCCCCCATGCACGATAGATCGCCGTACCCCTGATCGTCGGTTAGATAGACGATTACGTTTGGTCGCGAGTCAGCCATTCGGGTTCGTTCCTGTTCATCTGTTTTGGCGGCGGTGTAAACACTCTAACGATGCGACAGCGTATCGGAAGAATCGGAGTTTGAGGGGGTAGATAGACATCGCCCACTACTTATTTCCCGACGGGTGCGAGGCGATATCTCAAATACCCCTACCTACAGCCCCATCGTTATTACGCCCAGGCGTCGGGTGAGGATTGCGTTCTCGCGGTAATCGATAGGGATAACGATTAGCGATGGGCCGGTGACCTGCCCTCCAATAAGTAGACCAGAGTAAATGTTAGAAACTCTGGTTGATGAAGGGGGTAGAAATGCCAAGAAGGAAACACAGCCCGGAGCAGATTCTGGGCAAGCTGCGTGAAGTTGAAGTAT
>CAVOCL010000318.1:0-2922 GCA_963694185.1 Dehalococcoidia bacterium | reverse complement strand
CTGTGAATCCGTTTAGTCGCAACGATGTTTTGGGGCGCAGTTTTAATGGTCTTTTTCAAGAACAAGTCCTTATTGAAAATGTTGAATCGACCAGCTGGCTTATTCATCGGATTCCTGCGGAATTGCTGAATCCGATTGGGGTGTTGATCGAACCTGTTGCGACGGCAATTTATTCAAGTGAAATACTTGCTGGAAGATCCGATAAGAGCAGTGCGGTGGTTGTTGGTGATGGGCCGATTGCGTTGATCAATTCGATCATTCTTCGTCGTTTCAGGTTTGATTCGGTGCTGATGATTCATGGTTTGTCGTCAAGAAGGTTCTGGGCTGTAGGTAATGGCTATTTCGATCAGTCTGATGTGCTATCCGGGCGAAGTGGCGCTGCTGCAAGGGTTCTGGGTCGATTGGGAGGTGAGGTTGCTGATGTTGCGGTTATTTGCACCCCGGGCGAGGCCGTTGAGCAGGTGACGCAGGCTGCACTGGCCTATCTCAAACCCGGCGGTCTGATCAGCTTTGTGTCGGATTCGGTTCCGTCGGTGATATCTCTTTCGACGGGTGATGTGAACGTTAGCGATTTGCGATACCGGAACTACTGCGGCCTTCCTGCTGATGGCTATGTTGAAGAGTTTGAAACTGATGGCGGAAAGATTGTTGGGCTGACGGGACAGTACGGGGCTTCATCGGCACATATTCAGAAAAGCATTGATTTGCTGGTCGAGAATTCGAGTACATTCAATAATTTGATTACCGATGTTGTGACGCTCGATGAAGCTCCTTTTCTTATTTCAGAGGCTGTTGAATGGTAGTTGGGTAAGCGAATTGGTAAGCGGCCGATGAAGGCAGTGATTGAACTCAATCAAGACGTTGCTGCTGGTGGGCTTTGGTAGGTGTGGTTGCGGGATTGGCTAACCAGCCTGTCGATACCAGTTGTTGCTGATGAGATCGAGATAGACGGTTAGCTGTTGACCGTTTGCGAGTCGCAGCGTGTAGTAAAGCCGGGCGATTTCCTCTTCGGGTCCGCGCCACCACTCGTCGTTCACTTTCCACAAATTTTCAATTTCGACGACCTGCATCCACTTACCATCGGAGACGATGGACGGTGCCATTGGTGCTTTTTCTGGGGAGGAGCGATTTGTTGACGGTGGGGTACTTCGCCGTCGACGCCGGGCTTTTGGTGAGTTGATAGTCGGCGGTACCTGGATCGATGTTGGGCTTCCTGTTGAGTTGGTGCGGACGCGGATGGTGCGAGGCGCGTTTAGCGGTTTTATTCCGCTGGCGCGTATGGTCTGTGACTTAACCAATTTCTGCTGTCTCCCCAGAAAACGTGCCCTCGGCACTCATTTGCACCAGGGCGTAGCGGCGTTCGGGAATTCTTGACCACGGCTCGAGTTCCCTTACCTGATAGATAGGCGGGGCGATTCTCAGGCGAGTGCGAAGCTGGCTGATCGTTTCCTGTAGATCGTTATCCCGCTTCACGTCCTTCCACATCGACTCCTGCCGACCCGCCTCGCCAGTGATGCCCGACAGTGTTAGGCGCATGTCTTCCAGCGGTCCCGGAATCTCGGCCATATCGAGCTTCGACTTGATCGCAAATAACGCCTGATTTTTGTTGCCGACAGGATCTTTGAACGCCACCCGCATGGTCCATGGGGCGTGCTGGAAAACCTGCGACTGGATATTTGCCTGACGAGCAAAACGTCGTGAAAGTTGCGACCTGCCGTATGCCCGGCCAAGCAGGCTTTCGATAGCCGGGAGGATAGTTGCCATGCTCGCTGTGGGATCGGGGAAGTCGAGATGCTCCGAAACGCCCAGCACGCTTCGTTTTGGCATTAACGGGCGGTCATCGATACCGTTCGCCAGATCCCACGCTGTGCCGCCAGCCTGTCCGAACTGCGCCTCCATCGGACCCCGTGGAATGTCGGCGATATGGCCCATCGTTGTCAGCCCAAAGGCGTGCAGTCTTTTTATTAGTGAGTAGGGGACGGGGAGTGAATCGACCGGGAATCGATCGAGGAATTTGCCCGGTTCGCCGGTTACTTTTCGCCCGCTGTTTGTGCGACTTAGAAGAGACGCTGCGTAGGCCAGCCATTTGTTATCGCCAACACCAATGCGCAGATCGAAGCTGTCGACCGCGCTGGCCAGTAAGCGCAGCACATGGGCGTCATCGCCATAAAGCCCTTCAAGTCCCCAGATGCCCACGTAGGCAAGGCCGGGGGCTGCTGCTTCGATATCGGGTACTAAGCGTTCGATATTCTCGATTATTTCGTCGAACACGAGTGCGTAAAGCGGGGTGTCGGCCTCGATTATCAGTACACCTTTGTGACGTGAAGTTGCTTCCATGAGGGGCATTCCGGGCATAACGTCGGTTAGATCGGGCGATGCGGCGAGTACGACGCGTGCTGAAAGGGAGTCGGAGCCAGAGCGTGAATTTTTGCTTGGACTTTTGACTGATCCTGATCCGGCGGCCAGATTCGTTAGTTCCTCGGAAAGATCGAGCGCTTTGCCAGCGACTATGGCCGAACGGTCATTCAATTCCGGCTTGCGTGCGACTTCTACCTGCCACGGAAAGTTGGGTATTCGAAGACAGGCTATGGGTGCCATTGGCACTTTTTCTGAGAGGTTGCGAATAGCTGCCTGGGTTGGGGTGTTGTTGCTTCGGTTCATGCTTGGTGGTCGGGGTGAGTCGGGCTTGGGCTGAGTCGGATGATTGTTCTGTTTTGATCGTTGATTGGCACGTCGCTGACTCCTCGCAATGACAGAAGAGTCGATGGCGCGTTACGTGATTAAGGGTGGTGCCTGGAATCAGGCGGTAAAAATCAATCAGCGCCAATCCGTAAGTGGCCGCTGTAGGCGAGACGGCACGGGCCGCCTATTTCACCAGCCGATCTTCTGACTTCTTGGGCTGATTAGCCATTCCCTGAAGAG
>CAVOCL010000317.1:0-2938 GCA_963694185.1 Dehalococcoidia bacterium | reverse complement strand
ACCCGTCGCAGGCAGCCAACGTTATGGCCAGCATTCGAACGCTGAAGAGCCAGCAACGAACTACGGCCGGCCTGCGCATGCGCGTGTCTCAAATGTCCGACACTGCCGGCGAAATCGACTACCGACTTTCCGAGATACTCGAAGCCGCTGGCCTACCCGAAGCGCCTGCTCAGGGCGGAACCGCTGCTCTTGAAGATCTTTCAGAACGCCTGCTCGCACATGATCGGGCAGTTGAACGCCAGAACCAGATATCTTCCGAAATGGACAACTGGACCACCGAGTTCGGCAACCTCGAAGGACGAATGTCCGAACTCGATGCAAAAATCGGCTCACTGCTTGAAAAGGGCGAAACGTACGATCACGAAGAGTTCAAGGCGCTGGCAATTCAGGTGCAAGAACGACGCGATCTCGAACGCAAGCTTTCCGAGATGCTCGAGAACGAACCGCTGTTGAACAGCGAAGATGGTCAGTCCTACCGAGATGATCTGCAATCGATCCCGCACGAAGAAGCCGTCGCACGCCTGCAGCAACTCGAAGACGAGGAAAAGCGTCTACGAGCCGAAGTCGACACGCTCCATCAAGAGCAGGGCAACCTGCGTCGACAGCAGGTGGAATTTGAAAAATCTGGGCAGGCTCTTGAACTCCACTCGAAGATAAATATCCTCGAAGAGAAGCTGGCAAGCGACGCCCATCGATGGGCAGTGCTGACTATCGCCCGTGACGTTTTCGAACGCACCCGTGAAGAGTTCCAGCAGGAACGCCAGCCTGCGCTGATGAAGTCGGCTTCCAAGTATCTGTCAGACCTTACACTCGGCCGATACACCAGCGTACGTGCCGTAATCGGTGAGAAAGAGCAAGACCTCGAAGTTGTCGAGGGCGAGGCTCACACCAAGCGTGCGAACGAACTCAGCCGAGGTACTGCAGAGCAGTTGTTCCTTGCAATGCGTTTCGCGTTGATTGAGGAATACGCCAAGAATGCCGAGCCGATGCCAGTCGTGCTCGACGATATTCTGGTGAACTTCGATCCTGAACGCGCAAAGGCAGCCTGCAAGGTCATCATGGATCTGTCGGAGCGCTTCCAGGTCATCTTCCTTACTTGCCACCCGGAAACCGAAGCGATGTTAAAATCGGTGGCCCCCAGCGGCAAGAAGGCCCGGGATCAGGCCATGAGCGTCGTAGAGCTGACCGGTACTGCATCAGCCGAACGACTAACACTCGTCGAACCTGCTTAGACATGGTGCTGCGACGTGACATCGTACTGCTTGATGTCGAGATCGTCACCGAGCGCCTGATTCTCCGGCCTATAGGTCTGAATGATCTCGAACCAATCGCTCGCGAATTCACCGACCAGATCACCGGGTACATGTACCCGGCATCTGCCAGATCGGTCATGGACGTTGCACCATTTATCGCTGACTCGCTTGAAGGCTTAGTTAACAACACTAACCTGCAGCTGGTTGCTACTAGCAACGACTCGGCTGGGCAGTTCGTAGGGTGCTTGGGACTCAACAAGCCAGAGACACGTACCCCAGAGCTCGGCATATGGATTGCACAAAGCTTTCACCGAAAGGGCCTCGGGTTTGAAGCGATCGAGGCGTTGTGCGGGTGGGCAGCCGAGGAAATCGAGTGCGACTATCTGAAGTATCCAGTCGACCGAGCAAACTTTCCAAGTCGGCGAATTCCTGAAACGCTCGGCGGTGAAATCGAAGACGAGTACGACATGATCACGGCTGACGGACGGACGCTAAACATCGTCGAATATCGGATGTACCCAGAGACGCTTTAGCTCGTCTGTGACATCCCGATATCACCACTAATCTACGTGTCTGACGACCCGTCTTCAGCAGTCGAATCTCGCTCCGGAGATGTCACCGATAGACCCTCATATAACCGGGTCATTCCTTCAAGCCATTTGGCCTGAACCGTCGCATCCCATGTCGGGTCGAAGTCAGGGTATTTTGCAAGAATTCTGTCAGCCAATTCCAGCCGAACAGACCCCGCTGGGGTGACGATTTCCGCGGGCGCAACGGCAACAGATTTAGCAGGTGATGCAGCCGGTGGAGCAGCAGCTCGCTGGCGTGCTGGAGCGGGTGCTGAACGCGCCCGGCTCGCCCCGTGCCGTCCCACAAGAATTCGCTTAGAAAGCTCGATTCCCGCGGCCTGGGCAGCTCGAATAAAGAATGCCTCGCATTTGGTCAGCACGCCTTCTTTTGTGCCAAAGGACCGGAAGGCTTCGTGGAACTGGCCCTTGCTGGCTCGTACCAAATCCAGCTTGAAAACCGGAACATAAAAACGCTCAAGAATTCGAGTGAGCAACGTCCGGCGATCATCGCCCTCTGCACGTACCAACAGTTCCAACTCTTCAGACGGGTGACCGGCGTTGTCGACAAGGTCAAGAACCTTCAAAGCGGTCATTAATTGGGTCCCAGAGCTACCTGAGAACCTCGGACCCCAAACGGTTTTGTCTATGCGTTCTGGAATGCCCTCGTCAAATAGGAATTCCAAAAAAGTTTGGAATGTACGGTAGGGCACATATGGGGGAACTGTTGAAGTTTGTTCTTGAAGGGTCATTTGAACTGGGAAATGCTCATTCCAAGCTGGTGGTCGCTTCACACTATCTCCCAGCAATTCCAAAGTCAAATGTCATTTGGAATGCCGTTTTCCCGGCGGGGACAGTTTGTGAAACTATTTTTTGGAACGCGGAGAATACTCACATCGATTTGGAATGCCGTGTGTAGCCAACTCAGTTTGTACTGCACATTCCGTTTCAAAAGTTCGCAGGTTCGAATCCCGGGCACGCCCCCTGGGAGCATGAAGTACATAAGAGGAAAACAAGTTGAAGATTCCGATTGACCAGATCTTCCCAGATCCCGATCTACCGCGTTCCACCAAGCCAAACGGACGTCGAGAAAATACTCGGTCTGTACGCTCGAAACGC
>CAVOCL010000316.1:0-2946 GCA_963694185.1 Dehalococcoidia bacterium | reverse complement strand
TTCACAAAGACGGCTCAGTAAGCGTCATCGATGATGGCCGTGGAATTCCTGTCGACAAGCACAAGAAAACCGGCCTGTCGGCTCTCGAAACGGTCATGACCACCCTCCACGCCGGCGGTAAATTCGGCGGCAAGGGTTATCAGGTGTCTGGTGGACTTCACGGTGTTGGTGCATCCGTGGTAAACGCACTATCTGAATGGACAGTCGTAGAAGTTCGCCGTGACAAGAAGGTCAGCACGCAGCGATACGCTCGCGGCAAGGCCGTCGGCGAAATGGAAGTTCGCAAGCCCGACGAAACCGACACTCCAGGTACCGGGACCACAGTCACATGGATGCCAGACTCAGACATATTCCCTGAGATCGGATACGACTGGGATGTTATTTCGGGTCGATTCAAGGAAATGGCGTACCTGAACCAGGGCCTTACGATTCACCTCCGCTCCGAATGGCACGACGATGTATGGCCATTCAACGATGTGACATACATGTTCGATGGTGGTGTGCAGAGCTTCGTTCGATCGCTCAACCGTCGACGTGGCGCAGTTCACCCGACCGTCATGTACGCACAGGAAACTCTCGACGATGTCGTTGTCGAAGTCGCCATGCAGTACAACGAATCTTTCATCGAGAACTGCCTATCGTTCGCGAACGTTATTCGCACCGGTGACGGTGGATCGCACGTCACAGGATTCCGCTCAGCTCTCACTCGAGTGCTGAACGATTTTGCACGCAAAAATAACCTGCTTGGAACCGGCAAAGACGATATCAAGAACCTTTCGGGTGAAGACGTCCGCGAAGGCATCATGGCCGTGATCAGCGTGAAGGTCAAAGACCCCCAGTTCGAAGGCCAGACCAAAGGCCGACTCGGTAACCCCGAAGTAAAGGGAGCCGTTGAGCAGATAGTTGGTCGCAAGTTGGCGGAGTTCTTAGAAGACAACCCGACCGATGGCGCCCTGATCATCAACAAGTCGACCACCGCTGCCCGCGCTCGTGCGGCTGCCAAGAAGGCCCGTGACCTCGTCATTCGCAAGAACGCGATGGACGGCGGATCATTGCCAGGCAAGCTTGCCGACTGCACGGAAAAAGACCCCGCAGCATCAGAAATCTACATCGTTGAGGGTGAATCGGCTGGTGGTTCAGCCAAGCAGGGTCGAGATCGACAGTACCAGGCCATTCTGCCGCTTCGTGGCAAGATCCTGAACGTCGAGAAGGCTCGACCCGAACGAATGCTGATGCACGAGGAAATCGCCGCCCTGATTACTGCGCTCGGCGCGGGTCTCGGCGAGGATTACGACGAAGACAAGCTTCGCTACCACCGTGTGATCATCATGACCGACGCTGACGTCGACGGAGCTCACATTCGAACGCTGCTGCTGACGTTCTTCTTCCGCAACATGCCGCAGATCATCGGTAACGGCCATCTCTACATCGCTCAGCCGCCGCTGTACAAAGCCTCACGAGGCCGCTCGTCTCGCTGGCTCTACTCCGAAGCGGAACTCGACGAATGGACAGCTAACCGCCTCTACGGCACGATCAAGATCACCTCGGAAGGTGACTCGAAGCTTGAGCTGAAGAGCACCAAGATCGGTAAAGTCCTGACACCGCTACGTGACTACCTCGATTCGCTCGAAGTCACCCGCGTGTTGAACATTCCCGACCATGTGATCGATAAGCTCGTGAAGGATCCCGAGTACAAGTTGCTCGACTTCCGACCAGAACGCCCAGCCGAGCCAGATGTTGCGTCTGAATCCGGGCAGGCATCTCTGTTCGATGATGCCAGCGAATCGGATGCCGATGCGGTTGAGGCTGAAGTGGTTGAGATGGCTCCTATGACGGCTGAACCAGATGATGTCCCAGAAGAGGTTGAGGTCGAGATCCTTCCGGATCGAACGTTCGACGTCGATGGCTACACGCTGACCAAGGACACCTTTCACAATCCGGCCGTGCAGCGCCTGCGTTTGATCTACCCGCTCATCAAGGAGCTAATGGAAGCTGGCCCGCTGTCTGTGACAAAGGGCGACAGCATAGTCGCCACCAACGTCGCATGGCAGGACTTACCAGCGACACTCGATAGCAAGTCCGACCGCTCGGGCGTTAGCGTCCAACGCTACAAGGGTCTTGGCGAAATGAACCCGGAACAGCTGTGGGAAACCACGATGGACCCGGACGAACGGGTCATGCTCCGAGTTACAGCCGAAGACTCAATGGCGGCCGACGACATCTTCCGAACCCTCATGGGCGACGACGTAGAACCCCGCCGAAACTTCATCCGAGCAAACGCCCTGGAAGTGAAGAACCTCGACGTGTAGCTAGCTACTTTTTCTCCGACAGGGGACTAGGGACGGGTAGATTGCAGCTAGCGACCAAGTCATTCGATGACGCCCGGAGCCAAACGGTTGGCTGAATCGCCAATATCGTGCCGGGGCATAAACGTAAAATAAACAAAGCGACCTTTCGAGAAATCGAGAGGTCGTTTCGCGTCAGAAATTCGCGACTGACTAGTGCAACCCCACCACCGTCATCCTGAACTTGCTCTGAGCCCCGAAGAAATCGGGGATTCAGGACCTCGCCCACGGAAACAACCGTCTAACCAAGAAACAATCGCCAGCAGCCCACTGTCATCCTGAACTTGACCAGCCCTGAGCGCAGCCGAACGGGTTTCAGGACCTCTCTCCCCCAATTGCAGCGAATATCAGCACCCACAATCAGAGCGTCATCCACCACCAGCCTTCGCGCCCACAACAAACCAAGTCTCCATATCGCCCTTGCCCTTAATCAACATCGTCCCACGCGACTCGCACTCGAATTCATCCTTAACCAGCTCGTACGTGCCCTGAGAAATATGGAGCCGGCTTTCCTCGCCGTGCGATTCCATCCGGCTGGCAACATTCACTGTGTCGCCCCAAATGTCGTAGTGGAACTTCGACTTCCCGATCACCCCGGCAA
>CAVOCL010000315.1:0-2952 GCA_963694185.1 Dehalococcoidia bacterium | reverse complement strand
GTACAGCGTTACCTGGTTGACGAAGTTCAGGCTGTATACCGATCGCAGGGTGTGCAGTTGCACGACAAGCACGTCGAAGTGATTGTTCGTCAGATGATGCGCAAGGTTCGAGTCGACAACCCGGGTGGCAGCGATCTGCTGCCAGGCGAGTTGGTCGACAGGCACGAATACGAATTCACAAACAACAACATTCTGGCTGAGGGCGGTGAACCCGCCACAGCAAGCCCGGTTCTTCTGGGAGTGACGAGGGCATCCCTCAACACCCAGAGTTTCCTGGCAGCAGCATCATTCCAGGAAACTGCTCGAGTTCTGACAGACGCCGCTGTAAACGGAGCTGTCGACCGCTTGAACGGTTTGAAGGAAAACGTGATCATTGGACGACTGATTCCAGCTCGACTGGATCAGACGGCTGAGGGTCGCGAGCGTCTTGGTGTGAAAGAGGGCGAGCGCAAGGCTGGTCGACTTACCGGCTTCACGCAGGCTCCTGCCACATTCGAAGAAGCACTTGCTGCTATCGGTGGTGGCGAACCAGTTGGCGTTGGCGCCAGCACGACTGCGCCTACCGGCGGTGATGCAGTAGCGGCCGCAGCGGCTGTGGTTGCAACATCAGAAACTAGCAAGGACGATGGCGGACTGCTTGCAGCGGTATCGGCTTTGACTGATGCGGCTCAGGCGAATGAAGATTCGACTGAGGCTGGCGATGATGATGCTGCGAGAGCAGCCGAAGCGCTACGTGCTTCGACATCGACTGCCGAAGAGAACGTTGAGCCAGCACCACAGTTTGTGGATGATGGCAGTGAAGACGATGGCGAAAGCTCGAAAGAGTAGAAGCTAAGCTTCGTTTTAGAGAAGTAATTTCGTAGCCCCCTCGACTTTTGTTGAGGGGGCTACGTGTTTAAACGGGAGAGACGTGTTTGTCATTGCGAGATGCCCCGTAGTTGGCTGTTGCCACGATCAGCAATTTGGATTCTCTGAAATTCAAACCTCTTCGAAAATGAGTGCATTTTGCTATAGCGTCACGACACTACTTTTCTCGTATAATTGAACCTCGGAATGAATAAGGGCGGTTAGCTCAGTTGGCTAGAGCGCGTCGTTGACATCGACGAGGTCACAGGTTCAAGTCCTGTACCGCCCACCACTACTTCTGGCAGGTCAGAAATAATTGGTAATCATGTGCAGTAAGTCGCAAATAACTCTTAGAACCACACTGGTTCAGCGCGACACAGCGGAGTGCAGCCCGTCTAACGGGCGCAGTACCGCCACTACGTAGGCACGCCGCCCGAATCTCGGCGCCGTGCCCCTTCCAATCAACGTAGTAATTTCACTTCATCGAATCACGCATCCTTTATATTTGGGCGTGTCTCGATATGCACAGCGAGTCGTTGGGTAACCCGTATTTAGATTCGTAAAAATTGGAGCCACTCGATATGGCAGACAGAATTAAATTCAAAGATCTTTCACCTGAAGAGCAACAAGATCACCGCGATCGCATGCGCCACTCTACGGCGCACGTACTGGCCGAAGCTGTAACCAAGCTGTTTCCTGGCGCCCAGCTGACCATCGGGCCTCCGATCGAAGACGGCTTCTACTATGACTTTGCGGGCACCGAGCCGTTCACGCCTGATGATCTAAAGAAGATCGAACTAGAAATGCGTGATTCGATTCGCGTCAACACCGAATTCGTTGAGCGTGAAACCAGCCGTGACGAAGCGCTTGAGATAGTCAAAGACAATCCGTACAAAGTAGAGATTCTGGAAGGAATTCCCGAAGACGAACGAGTCACGTTCTGTAGTCATTCAGAAGGGGCGTTCGAGGACCTCTGCCGTGGTGGTCACATGGCACGAACCGGCGATATCAAGGCGTACAAACTGCTTTCGGCTGCTGGTGCCTACTGGCGTGGTGACGAAAAGAACGCCATGTTGCAGCGCATCTACGGCACGGCATGGGAATCTCGCGACGCTCAGAAGGCTTATCTGAAACGAATCGAAGAAGCCGAAAAGCGCGATCACCGCAAGCTGGGTCGTGCCCTTGGCCTGTTCTTCTTCGACCCAATCGCGCCCGCCAGCCCGTTCTTCCTGCCGAAAGGCGCTCAGGTTTTGAACAGTCTGATCGACTACGTCAAAGAGCTGTACGTGAAGTACGGCTACGAGGAAGTGATGACTCCGCAGATCTTCAACACTGATTTGTGGAAGCGTTCGGGGCATCTCGATGCATATTCAGAAAACATGTACTTCGTTGATGTGGACGAGCGCGAGTTTGGCGTGAAGCCGATGAACTGCCCGGCCGCAGCGATGCTTTACTTGGCCGATTCGCACAGCTACCGTGAACTACCGCTGAAATGGGCCGATTTCGGGCGATTGCATCGCAACGAGCGTTCAGGTGTGACCCACGGCCTAATGCGCGTGCGATCGTTCGTTCAGGACGATGCCCACATCTTCGCGACGCTGGATCAGGTCGGCCCGGAGGTTCTTTCGTTCCTCGATATGGTCGACGAATCGTTCACGGCTCTCGGATTTGAAAACTACCGCTTTGAACTGTCGCTACGACCTGAAAAGCGTGTTGGATCAGATGAGATGTGGGACAAGGCAGAAGCTGCTCTAACCGAGATTCTTGATGGAACAGGGAAGAAGTACACGGTTGAGTCTGGTGAGGGTGCGTTCTACGGGCCCAAGATCGACATCTTCGTGCCCGACGCAATTGGCCGTGACTGGCAGCTTGGAACCGTTCAGCTCGACTTCTCGTTACCTGAGCGATTCGACCTTGAATACGTAGCCGAAGACGGAACCCGTCAGCGACCAGTGGTGATCCACCGTGCAATGTACGGCTCGTTGGAGCGCTTTTTGGGCGTGCTTATCGAGCACCTTTCGGGCGCATTCCCGCTGTGGCTCGCCCCGGTTCAGGCCGTGGTCGTGCCGATTGCCGATCGTCACAACGACTTCTGTCACGAGGTTG
>CAVOCL010000314.1:0-2972 GCA_963694185.1 Dehalococcoidia bacterium | reverse complement strand
TTCGTTCAGGAATCATTGGTGAAATCGGCTGCTCGTGGCCATGGCACGATTCCGAGAAAAAAGTTCTCGAAGCAGCCGTTATCGCCCAGCGCGAAACAGGTGCTCCCCTGCTGATTCACCCGGGCCGCAACGAACGCGCACCAATCGATATTCTCGAAGCTGTCGAAAAGTGGGGCGGCAATCTGAGTCGCACGGTGATGGGCCACGTTGAGCGCACGGTCTACGATCGTGGAATCCTGAACGAACTGATCGCCATGGGTTCCTACCTGAACTTTGATCTATTTGGACACGAATCGTCGTTCTACCCGCTGGCTCCCGAATCACACATGCCAGCCGATCACGAACGAATCGAGATGGTTGAGAACATGGTTTCCGAAGGCAAGCAAGGCAGTATTTTGCTTGCTCACGACATCTGCTCAAAGCACCGCCTCAAGACTTATGGCGGCCACGGATTCGACCACATCCTCACTCGAATCGTGCCCCGAATGCGGGTACGAGGAATGAGTGAAGAGGTTGTTCGCCTGATACTCGTCGACAACCCGACTCGGATGCTTACGTTCGACTAGACTGTCGCCCAAAGAGCATGTTGTTCCTACGAACGCTCGATACCGATTTGCAACAATCTGGGCGCAATCGATGCCGATCGGGCGCGCCATCTTTGGTTCCGGCGCATCACATATTCAATGCACGTCGACACAACGAGTCTGCACGGTGGGATTAGGCACTTCAATATGGGTGATTTTGTTCAACTGATTCAGCGCGCCCGGCGAGTAGGTTTGAGATCGGTTGGTTTGGCCATCATTGGCACTGCCTCCATGGTGATCGTGGCGTATGGCGGGTCCGACGAGGAAGTCGTACCAGCGACATCCGAACTCGATCCGCCAACGTCTGTCGCTTCGGCACCCGAGCCCTCAGAAGCGCCTGCCTCAACACCTGAGCCTATCGCTATCGATCCCGGTCTAGAACCCGCAACTGCCGGTGGCAATCAGGTCACCGCCAAGCCAACTGCCACACTCCAGCCACCACTGCATATCGAGGATGAAGTCGAACGTTCTCGTGCCGAGCGGCTAAGAACACTTTGGGGCTGGAACACTGATTTAAACGAACGAACTATCTCGCTCACCGAGCTTGAAATTGTTCTTCCGCGAGATCGAATCACACCGATCGACCAGCCAACATTCGCATCGGTAGGCGAAGCCCCCGACTACATGGCGCCTCGAGAACCGGTGGTTGCCGTGATAGTTAACGGCGATGCGAGGGCCTACCCGCTGGCGATATTGATGTGGCACGAAATCGTGAACGACAATATTGGCGATGTTCCAGTCACAGTTACTTTCTGCCCGCTTTGCAACACGGTAATCACCTTTGAACGAGTGATCGACGGCCGGACGCTTACGTTCGGAACTTCTGGAATGCTACGACGCTCTGATCTTGTGATGTGGGATCGCCAAACAGAGTCCTTCTGGCAGCAAATAACTGGTGAGGCGCTTGCCGGTGAATATGCAGCCAACGCCACGATACTCAAGCAAATCCCATCGTCGATCATCGCCTGGGAGACATTCGTCGAAGCCTACCCCGAAGGCAAATTGCTCCGACGCGTCGAGGATGAATTTGGCAACTTTGCTCGCCAGTACGACAATCCGCCGTATGCGGGCTACGACAACGTGGACGATCAGCCGTTCTTGTTCAAAGGATCGATTGACGACCGGCTGGTTGCGACTTCACGGGTCCTGACGATCGATGGCGAGAATCCGGTTGCCTACCCGTTTGCGTTTCTGGAAGAATCGCCAGTCGTGAACGATTCGGTTGGTGATGATGACATTGTTGCGTTCTTCGACAACGATACTTTTTCAGTCTTCAACGACCGGTTGAACGAACGCCAAACAGCGGGATCGGTTGCGGTGTTCTCCCGCTCAGTAGACGGTCGAAATCTTAAGTTTGAGCGCACCGAAGCCGGGATCACTGATATTCAAACTGGATCCAAATGGAACTAATCTGGCATCGCTGTTAGCGGCGAGTTCGAGGGTACACATCTCGAACCGGTGGTTCACGCGAATCACTTCTGGTTTGTTTGGGCGGTTTTCAAGCCGGACACACAAATTCGAGATTCGGTGGACGATCTGGCGACGAGTCGGCAAGGACTTAGACGTCGACGATTGTCGAAACTACTGAACGATGCCAGCTCGTTCATCAAGAACTGCGATCAACTCTTCGGCTCGCTCGATGACTGATGGTATTTTCGGATCCTGAGCCAACGATATCGCCTCGTCAAGATCAGCCCTTGCAAGCTCGGGTTCAACCTGCGCCTGAATGTAAAGCAGTGCCCGATCTACGTACAGTGCAGCCGACGCCGGAGCCAGTTCGATAGCCTTGTTGAAGTCGTCGAGCGCGGCATTGCCAAAGCCAAGAACGTCTCTGTAGAACCGGCCCCGCCACCACCATGTCGATCCATCTTCTGGATCGGTGAGTACTGCCAGATCGAACCATTCAACGGCTGTATCCGTATCGCCCAAATCAGCATACACACGCCCCAGCACCAGCTGAGCAGCCACCGATTCATCATCTAGCTCGTACGCTCGGCGTGCGTCCCTAGCAGCGCCATCAAAGTCACCGATAGCAACCCGGGTGAGTCCACGGTTGGCGTACGCAACTGAAAGATTGGGTTTTAGTTCGATGGCCCTATCGAAATCGAACATCGCTTCCAAGTACTTGCCCTGGAGCATCAGCGATTGACCCCTACCGTCCCATCCTCGGGCAAATCCAGGTTCAAGCTCGATTACCGTAGTGAACGTGCGTTCGGCTTCGATGTACTCGCCACGGTTCAGTGAACGGAACCCGCTCAAGTAAAAGTTAACGCTTTCGGTCTCAGAAACAGGCGTGCCTTCGGGTTCGGGCGTCGGCGTAACAGTTGCTCGCGGTCGAACGGTTGATGTGGGCTCGGATTCGGTTTCTTTCTCGGGAGTCGGCTCTAC
>CAVOCL010000313.1:0-2979 GCA_963694185.1 Dehalococcoidia bacterium | reverse complement strand
TGAGATGGCGAACACGATGCGTCAGATCCACGAACTTTCGTAGGGTGCCATTGGCACTTTTTCTTGCGGAATAATTCTCGCTAACCACAATCGTTGACCCGTTAATCCTCAACTCGCCACGTCTAACTTCTAACTTCTAACTTCGAGATATCCTGCACCACCTGCTAATCTGCGCTTATGCCCGATACCGAAAATCCTAGTGAGCAATCCAGAGATCAAGAGCGTGTTGTTTTTCACGTTGATCTCGACGCGTTTTACGTTGAGGTTGAACGCCAAAACGACCCATCGCTTCGAGGCAAACCTGTCGTAATTGGCGGAACCGGTCCCCGAGGCGTGGTCGCCACCGCATCGTACGAAGCTCGAAAATTCGGGGTTCATTCAGCGATGGCAACTGCGGTGGCGCGGCGACTCTGTCCTCAGGCGATTTTCATGCGTGGCAATCACGATTTGTACCGTGACGTGTCGAAGAAATTTATGAAAATTCTTCGGCAGTTTTCGCCGATGGTAGTACCGGTAAGCGTTGATGAGGCATACATCGACATGAGCGGTACTGAACGACTCTACGGTCAGCCGTTCGACGCCGCAGATGCGATTCGAAAAGCGGTGAAAGACGAAATTGGGCTTCCCGCTTCGATTGGAATCGGACCCAGCAAACTCGTTGCCAAAGTGTCGACCGAACACGCCAAGCCCGACGGCATATTTCAGGTTCGTGAGCAGGAAGCCGAAGCCTTCTTCGCACCTCAGCCCGTTCGCAACTTACCCGGCATTGGTCCAAAAGCTGGAGAGGCGCTCAGTAGATTGAGCATCTCAACCCTGGGACAGCTAGCTGCTACTCCTATTGGGCCGTTACGACGGGCTCTGGGTCCCAACAATGCCGACTATGTTCAGCGTCGGGCGCGGGGTATCGACAATGCGCCACTGAGAGAACGGGCGAAGTCCAAGTCGATCAGTGCAGAAACAACTTTCGCTACCGATGTTTCGAGTCGCTCTGAGCTTGAAAAAGTGTTGAAAAAACTTAGTGAACGAGTGGGCACACGTCTCAGGAAATCGGGCAAAAGAGCTCGCAACACCAGCATCAAACTTCGGTACGGCGACTTCTCGACAATCACGCGCCAACGAACGTTCTCGGCGCCGGGCGATGGCGACCAGTTGATATACGAAACGGCACATGCGCTGTTGGTGACTGCAATGCGTAAACGTGGCGACCCGATTCGACTCATCGGCGTTGGTGTTAGCGGCCTCGGTGAACAGGCTGCACAGCTCTCACTTCTCGATCCGAATCCGATGGCCGACACCGACACGAGCGAAGCGCTCGATGCGATAAGAGAACGCTACGGCAGCGAAGCGATTTCGCGCGGTTCGAGTTAGGGCGACTCGCGCACCGCTTTGTCCCTTCTCCCTAGGGAGAAGGTTAGGTTGAGGGGGAATTCGAGTGATCTGACACGGTTCAGCGTAGCCGCGCGTCCCTACCCCAGATCCCTCGGTTCCGATGACTCCACTCGGGAAAGGAAGTACGAGCCTCCCTCCCTCGCGGGAAGAGGGGGAGGAGGCGACATCCTTACAGCAGGCCAACTTCCTTAGCTGCCGCCAACACGATCGGTCGCTGTTCGTCGGTCAAATCCATCACCGGCGGAATCGGGCGTCCACAGTCGATTCCGAGTCGTTCCGAAAGAATCAGCTTCGTAACCCCAGCCGGTGCACCGAACATGCGCACAACGTCGACAATTGGCTTGGTTACGTCCTGTAATCGCTGAGCCGTTTCAAAATCTCCACGTTCCCACGCGTCGTACATCTCAGCGTAGTGCCACGGTGCAACTGAAAGCGGAGCGTCTACCGTCCCGACAGCACCCATGGTTAGCGCAGGCAGCGGAATCGCACCGTTGCCTGAAAAGCACTTGAGGCCCATATCAGCGAACGCCCGAATGTTCATGAAGGTAAAAGCAGAATGCTTTAGACCGACCACAGTAGGCACAGCTTCAACAACTTTTTCCATGAGTTCGGGAGTGAACTCAACCTGCGTTAGCTGCGGCAGGTTGTAAACAAAGAAGGGAAGACCATCGGCGGCATCGGCGACCCGCTTGTAGTGGTCGAGCGTCATCTGGTCGTTGCCCTTGAAGAAGAACGGCGGCACACAGCAAATCGCATCGCAGCCTGAATCCTTGGCAGCCTTTGCGCCCTTGGCAGCGCTTTCGGTGCTGATCGCTCCAACGTGCATGATCGACAGACCCTTGCCGGAGATAGTTTCGCCAGCGATTCGTGCGGTGGTTTCCCGCTGCTGCTCGCTCATCACCGGACCCTCGCCAGTCGAACCAGCAACCCAGAATCCGCCCACACCATGTGAAAGGTTGTCTTCGAAAATCGCCCTTAGCGCCTCTTCGTTAATCCGGCCATCGGCGTGAACCGGTGTTGGGTTTGCGGGGAATACACCCCTGAATTCCAACTCTTTATCCGATGCATGTGCCCGCTCTGCTGCAGTTGCGATCGTCGCCATTCAATAACCTCCAGAGGTGTGACCTCTTGTACGTGAAGGCGACAGTCTAGACCCTTTTAAGTCGGGAATGTTGGAAAGTTACCGATGCATGAATATCGAGAATTCCGATAATTAGCGTAAAAGTTCGAACGATTTGGGTAATTATTGCCATCCACATCATTAGGCGAAACGAATTCGCCTTGCTAGTATTAATAGCTGTTCGCAGATGCCGATTCGTCTAGCGGTAAGACACCAGACTCTGAATCTGGTAACCCAGGTTCGATCCCTGGATCGGCAGCCATATCGCATATAAGAAAAGACCACCTGATTTGGGGGGTCTTTTTTGCTTGTTCGCTGTTTAGGACCCCGCGGTTCGGCACGATAACCGGATGCAGATTTTATTTCTGTAATCAGGTCGGCGATGGGTATTGTCTCCGAATGGCGCCCTTCTCGAACTACTTCGGAGCCATCGCCAATCAACGCCCATCTGACTTGAGACCCGTTTGTGA
>CAVOCL010000312.1:0-2994 GCA_963694185.1 Dehalococcoidia bacterium | reverse complement strand
AGACTGACATTCACGCTCACGCTCACTCTCACGCCGACCATCCAAGCGTCCTTGTGTAGAATCCGATTAAATTGAGGAGTCGAAGATGGAATCAAAAGACCTTCTGATCGAAGCGTATTCGCACATCACCCGAATTGTTCATCAGGCCGCCGACGATCTGTCGCAAGAGCAGCTGGCGTACCGACCCGAAGATGGTGCGAACTCGATTGCATGGCTCGTATGGCATCTGACTCGAATCCAGGACAGCCATCTGAGTAACGTGATTCAGCTCGAAGAAGCATGGCTGACCGAGGATTGGTCCGAGCGATTCGGAATGGCAGGTTCAGCCAGTATCGGGTTCGGCGATGGGCCCGAAAAAGTAGCGGCGATGCGACCACCAAGGGCGATTTTGCTCGGCTATCACGACCGAGTCGCCGGGCGGGTTCTCGATTATCTGCCTACTGTCGATGCCGAAGAATTAGACCGTATCGTGGACACCAACTACGACCCTCACGTCAAAGCGGGAATCCGCCTGATGAGCGTCGTACAAGACAACACCCAACACGCTGGCCAGGCCCGATATTTGCGAGGAATGATCGAACGTTTGGGCGTCTGAGAAATGGCCACCGCACCTATCAACGCCTGCACCACCACGAAAATCTTCTGCCGACCAAACTGCCCGCCCGGCCGACGAACCAAGCCCGAAAACCGCATCCACTTCACATCGATAACCGAAGCATCACAATCCGGGTTTCGAGCCTGCAAGGTCTGCCTGCCAACAACCCCAGAAGACGGCAAACCGTGGAGGTCAATCGCACAGAAACGGGCAGCTACTCAAACCGTGTAGCGCTGAACATCTCCAGATCGAACTGCGACTCACCCTCAAGCGCCATATCGGCCAGTATCTCGCCCATCACCGGTGCGAACTTGAAACCGTGACCTGAACAGGCACTTCCGATGATCACGTTTTTGTGAGCCGGATGCTTGTCCACCACGAAGTTCAGATCGGGCGTATTCGTGTACATGCAAACCGTTGAGTCTAGAACCTTGCCGTCGAGATCAGGAATAAATCGCCGAATCTGCTCAAAAATCTTGTCGTAATCTTCTTGCGTAATTTCGCGATTCACCGTTTCGGCAGTTGTCGGCGTGCCGTGGTGATCCAGAGCCAGCTTCACACCAGTCCCGAAATCGGCCTGCATGTACAGCGGGTACTTTTCTTCGATCTCGAAGGAAGCGTTCGGGAAGTTACCGCCCTTGAAGAACTCTTTATTGGAGCGTGGCTCGACCATCCAAAGTGAGACACGCTCGATTTCGAATGGCAACTGCAAATCACCAAGCATCCCCGGCGCCCAAACGCCAGCAGTGATGATCAAGCTATCGGCTTCGTACGTAGCATCCGAAGTTTCCACGGTCACGCCCGTTGAACTCGCCGACCACCGCTCAACCTTTTCGTTGAAGTGAATATCAGCTCCTGCGGCCGCAGCAAGATTCAAGTGCGCCTCAACCGCCACTTCTGGAAATATCGTCGCCGAGTTGGGATCGAATATCGCATCCCACCCGTCTGGTATTAAGAACGACGGATACTTGCTCCGAACCTCCGCCGGAGTCATCATCTCTATCTCTACATCCTGCACCCGACTTGCAGCCTGCATTCCGGTCATCGCCCGCCCTGTCGGCTGGCCCATGAACAGCCCGCCAGTTGTCTGAAAAGAAGGGCGCTCGAATTTTTCGTTCAGTTCCAGCCACAGATCACGAGATCGCCTGAGCAACGGCACATAGTCCGGCGCCTCTTTGTAAGCCATCCGAAATATCCGGGAAGCTCCGTGCGACGAACCTATTGAATGCGGTGGACGAAACTGGTCAATCCCAACTACATCCACGCCGCGCCTAGCCAGCTGGTAGACAGTTGAACTACCGTGAGCACCAAGTCCGATCACGATGACCTTTGGTCGAGATCCCAACAAGCTTTATCCTCGCCTAAACGTTCCAGGTATTGCTAACCGTTTTCACGCTTGGCGAGACCGATTCAGCGAGATCCATGATCCCTCCGAAAACTTGGTCGTGAATCGGTCGAGCGACCCATTCAAGTCGAAACTCCTCCGATTCCCAGTACGAAACGACCTCGATATCCTCGCCAGAATCATCGCCGAACGGAGTCAGCATCGCCGCCTGAACAAACCCCGGCTGCTCCGACATCGTCGATATCCAAGGATCGTTAATGGCAGCCTGTAACGCCTCGGCCTTACCGGCCTTAGGTGTCAAATAAACATGCAACATAATCATCAGTAATGGATCTCCAATTAAATGTGGCCTAGCCACCTGCGTCCGGGAACGTTCACCCGCACACGATAAAGCGAAGTGGATGCGTTGATGTAAACGGTCTTCAGATCGTCATCACCCCACGTAAAGTTGGCAACCACCTCTGGTACCTGAATCACGCCAAGCGCAGTGGCATCAGGAGCGAAAACATGAACACCACCCGGACCAGTGCAGTACACATTTCCAGCACTATCGATCTTCATCCCATCGCATCCGCCATCGCCCTCACCCGAAGGTACCGCCCAAACATCGCCGCCCGAAATGCTGCCGTCATCCGCCACATCAAACACACGAATGTGCCCGTGATCAGTGTCATTGATGAACAGCTGCTTCTCATCAAGCGAAAACGTCAGACCGTTCGGCTGCCCGAAATCAGAGGCCAACAACGAAAGATCTCCTGAAACGGGATCAATTCGATACACGCCCTGATAGTCCATGTCTTGCTCACGAAGCAGACCAAAACCGTCCATCCGCCCATACGTCGGGTCAGAGAAATAGATAGCACCGTCGGATTTGACAATTACGTCGTTCGGACTGTTCAACTCCTTGCCATCGTAGTGAGTAGCGAGAACGGTAATCGATCCATCGTGCTCTTCCCGCGTCACATTGCTTGCAGCGTGTGAACACGAAATAAGCCGGCCTTCAAGATCGAAGTAGTGGCCGTTCTGCTTATCGCTCGGCTGTCGGAACGTCGTA
>CAVOCL010000311.1:0-3034 GCA_963694185.1 Dehalococcoidia bacterium | reverse complement strand
GTGATGAAGAACTGGCTACCGTTCGTGCCGGGGCCTGCGTTCGCCATCGAAAGCACGCCTTCGGAATCGTGACGCAGGTTCTTGTTGAACTCGTCGCCAAAGCGGTAGCCGGGACCGCCTGTACCGGCTCCTTCGGGGTCGCCACCCTGAACCATGAAGCCGGGAATCACACGGTGAAAGGTTGTTCCATCGTAGAACTCGGCTCGTGCCAGATTGACGAAGTTTTCAACCGTGAGCGGCGCATCGTTGCCGAACAGCATGATTTCAAATTCGCCGCGTTCGGTTTTGAACGTTGCTGAGTACGACTTTGAATTGTCGAGATCACCAGAAGGTGGTGCTAGGTCTGCCATGATTTCTCCTGTAGAAAGTTAGTTTTTCGAACGTAACTCTCGTTGATTAGCTTTCAGTAATAGTTATTGATTTGATGAGATCGCCGGGGAAGCTAGCGCTGGGATCCCGCACGGTGATCCTAAAGACATTGTCCATTCCCTCTATAACTTCGCCAAAAACGCTGTGAATACCGTCGAGGTGAGGGGTTGGTGCGAACGTGATGAAGAACTGACTACCGTTGGTGTTCTTGCCCGAGTTTGCCATCGACAGAATTCCAGGCTTATCGTGTTTCCGAATCGGAGAGAACTCATCACGGAATCTGTATCCGGGGCCGCCAACGCCAGTTCCCTGCGGGTCGCCACCCTGCGCCATGAAACTCGGAATTACACGATGGAACATTGTGCCCTCGTAGAATCCGATCGTAGCCAGGTTGATGAAGTTCTCAACCGTTAGAGGTGCTTCGTCGTCAAACAGCAAAATCTTGAACTCACCAGCGTCGGTTTTGAACGTAGCGGTGTAAGTCTTGGAAGTGTCGAGTGCTCCCTGAGGCGAGCGAGCTTCGTCGCCAGGCGAAAGCATTACCGCATCGGTCTGCGTTGATCCGCTAACAGCGGCAGGCGCTTTCGAAGGGGCAGCAGTCGGTTCCGGGTCGTCGCCACCGCAAGCTGCGAACACAAGCGATGAGATAGTCAGCAGTGCAATTAGTGCCAGAAGCCGTTTCATTCTGATCTCCACGAGTAGGGGGTGCAGACTGTAGCTGCGCCCTTGATGATTTTCACAAGGCGAAAAGTATATCCAACAACCTTGGCTAAGAGCCTTTATCTGGTTGTGATCACTTCTATAATGTGGCTCCATGTCAGCAACTGCGAACAAACCTTCAAACTCCTCCGAAACAGATTCAGACCAGCTAACCGGCGCGCGTCTAACGGAGCTTTACCGCATGATGGTGCTAAGTAGGCACCTCGATGAACGCGTCTGGCTACTGAACCGGCAGGGGAAAGCGGCAATCGCTGCTTCAGCGCAGGGACACGAAGCTGCGCAGGTCGCTTGCGTAGAGGCTACAGATCCTTCGAAGGATCACTATCTGATCTACTATCGGCAGTTCACTGCAATGCTCGCACTCGGCACCGAACCCGAAGAAATGCTGCGTGGATTCCTTGCCAAAGAGGCCGATCCGATGAGCGCCTCACGTCAGTTCCCGCTGCACGGTGCGCACCCGCGAGTCGATCTATTCAACTTCTCGAACGTCATCGCAACGCAACTGCCACAGGCCGCCGGTGTTGCTTTGGCCGACAAACTGAAGGGCTCGGACGCCGCAACTATCGTTTATTTCGGTGATGGTGCTTCTTCACAGGGCGACACGCACGAGGCGATGAACTTCGCCGGTGTGCAGAAACTGCCTGTGATTTTCTTCTGCGAAAACAACCGCTTCGCCATATCGGTGCCCCAGTCGAAACAGATGGGAATCGACAGTCTGGCAAGCAGAGCCGCTGGATACGGCTTCCCCGGCGTTCAAGTGGATGGCACAGATGTTGTGGCCGTTTACGAAGCGACCAAAGCTGCCGTGGCACGAGCGAGGGCAGGTGAGGGCCCGACGCTGATCGAGGCATCAGTAGAGCGTTTACTTCCGCACACCACAGACGATGATCACACTCGGTACCGTACAGCTGAAGACATCGAGCGGATGTCGAAGCGCGATCCTATCCAAATACTCTCTGATCTTCTGAAACGACGTGATTTGATTACTGAAGCTGAAGATGAAGCAATTCACGCTGAAGCTAAGAAACGGGTGAACGAGGCTACCGATACCGTGGATGCAGAGCCGTACCCAGGCGTTGAGACGATGTTCGATCATGTGATCGAGGGATCGGGAGGAAACTCCTAATGCCCGAGCAAACAGTAATCGAAGCAGTTCGAGACACCATGCGCAATGAAATGCGCAGAGACGACACCGTAATTCTTCTTGGGGAAGACGTTGGCAGCCGCGGCGGTGTTTTCCTAGCATCAGACGGCCTGATCGAAGAGTTCGGCGAGAACCGGGTTATCGACACGCCGCTGGCGGAATCGTTGATCTGTGGAGTTGCGCTTGGAGCAGCGGTAAACGGATTACGCCCTATCGCTGAAATCCAGTTTGCCGACTTCATGTGGCCAGCTATCAACCAGTTGATCGGTGAAGCCTCCAAAGTGCGATACGGGACAAACGGTGTAAAGACTGCGCCGATGACTGTTCGCGTGCCGTATGGCGGTGGCGTCAGAGGCGGCCTATATCACTCGCAAAGCATAGAAGTGCTGTTTGCGCACACGCCGGGTCTCTCCGTCGTTGCTCCGGCTACTCCCTACGATGCAAAAGGACTTCTTGCTTCGGCGATTCGCTCTAACGACCCGGTAATCGTTCTCGAACACAAACGAACGTATCGACTCGTAAAGGGCGAAGTTCCTTCCGAGGACTACACAATTCCGATCGGTAAAGCCGAAATCAAGCGTCCCGGTACCGATCTAACGATATTCACGTACGGCCTCATGGTGCACTACTCGTTACAGGCGGCCGAGATGGCAGCTGCCAACGGAATTGATGTAGAAGTGCTAGATCTGCGCACACTGCGACCGCTAGACGCCGACGCAATTGCTGAATCGGCTTCTCGTACCGGAAAAGCGCTGATCGTTCAGGAAGACACCCCGGCAGTGAGCATTTCTTCCGAAGTCG
>CAVOCL010000310.1:0-3064 GCA_963694185.1 Dehalococcoidia bacterium | reverse complement strand
GGGAAGCCCATTTCTTCGGCCTCTTTTAGATCACGAACTCCACCATCGGTCACAACTCCAACACAGTCCAATCCTAGTGCGATGTTGCCCTGAATCTCGCCCCAGTAGGAACCTATGGTTTCCGGGTAGTCCAGATCGTGGAACACAATCATTCTTGGCGATGGGATTTCGAGAATGGCCTCGTAGTAGTCACTGCGTTCAAGGGCGTTGGGTGACTTTTGTCGAGCAGAGATGACACCGGTAACTGCGTAACCAACATATGTTTCGGTTACAGGTGATTGCGACTTGATTTCTGGTCGCAAGAAACCTTCTGTGCGGGGTCGAATGTCCATCAACTCAAGAGCGTTGGCGATGGTCGGGGTGTCGATTTTCCTGAGTTGAGCGAGCAGATCTTCAGACAGCGGGCCAGTCGTGGCACCCATAGACGGGCTCCCTTGAGGGTATTCAAATAAAAAGAACAAGCAGTTTTGTTTCGGGGTGAATAGTACGCCCAAAACCTGAATACCGAGAACAGGGATCCGGATGGTTTTTGCCCAACAAAAAAGGTCAGCTGAAATAACTGGCCTAATTATGTTTGCTGATGATCAGCGGCTATCTAATCGAGAGCGACGTTCCAATCGACGCGTCGGCGTGTCTTCGCAAATTTGACCGCACTTTTACGGTTACGATCGATACGTTGGGCGTTCTGCAACGTCTGCGTGGCTCTTCGTTGGCCCGACTTCGCCTTATCTCGTTCGATTTCGTTGCCTGCTAATTTGACTTCTTGCACAGCCTGAAAATACTGCATTCGTGCACGGTCTACGGAAATGGGTTTGTAGTGAAGCATTAGCTTCCTTTCAACTACTGCTCAGGCTGGAGTTCTTTTATCTGTTCCATAATCTTCGTCGCCTGTGGTTGGCATGAGGTAGGTATCGACACGTTGCAGCATCACGTTATTCCGATATCTCCACTGAGTAGTATCCGTAACCCCTCTTGAGTGCACCGCCCTACTCGTGTCGAGCCAATTGGTGCATCGCAGTAGTAAACGGAGTTAATTACCGCGACTCCGCCCACGTTTGGCACTCATTGTTCATACAAACTCCTTACGGAAGGTTTTGTAGTTGTAGCGTGATAGGTCTAGAATCTCCGAGGCCCGGACAATCATGATTCGTGGCGTAGCCGGATTCCAAGTCCGGGATAAACCGGAATTAATACGGAGATTATTGAATGAACGGAACAGAGTTCATCGCCCAGATTCTTAAGCAAGAGGGCGTCAACGAAATGACCTGCTTTCCAAGCAATGCCTTAATTGAGGCAGCAGCGAAGGAAGGTATTCGGCCTGTGATGTTCAGGCACGAGCGCGGCGCTATCATGGCCGCCGATGGCTATAGCCGCATGAGCGCGGGTAACAGATTCGGCGTAGTTGCAATGCAACACGCAGCCGGAGCAGAAAACTCGATGGGTGGGCTTTCGCAGGCGTTTGGCGACAACGTACCGATGCTGGTACTACCGGGTGGATACCCTCTAGAGCAGCGACACGTACGACCCAACTTCTTGGCCACTGAAAACTGGCGAGGCGTTGTAAAGTCGGCTGAAACTATCGACACCCCTTCGCAGATCAAAGATGTAATGCGACGTGCGTTTCAGGCACTACGAAATGGCACGGGCGGTCCTGTAGTTGTCGAGATGACTCTCGATATCTGTGCAATGGAAGTTCCAGCAGACGCGCTCGGATACACATCTCCTACCGTTCGAAAATCGGTCCCGTCAAAGACCGATATTCAAGATGCTGTGAAGGCTCTTCTCGCAGCTGCCCGTCCGATGATCTGGGCTGGATCCGGTGTGCTTGCAGCAGGTGCTTCGCCTGAACTGGCCGAGTTCGCAGAACTGACCGATATTCCAGTATTCACAACAATGGAAGGCAAGTCGGCATACGACGAGCGACTTCCGCTATCACTCGGTGCTGGCAGTGGCGCAACTACAGGCCAGGCCTACGAGTGGATCAACGAAAGCGATGTTGTAATCGGAATCGGCACAAGCCTTTCCTTGAATAGCTACACACGCAAGGTTCCAGCCGGTAAAGACATGGTTATTCACAACACGATTAACCCTGCGGATGTGAACAAGGGAACTCCTTCAGAGATCGGGTTGATCGGTGATGCAAAACTCACCCTGCAGGCGCTCATAGAAGAAGTGAAGGCTCAAATCGGCGAAGGCGGACGCGACACCGGAGTTGGTGCTCACGTGGCAGCTGCCAAAGAGAAGTGGATGGCCGAATGGACGCCGATTCTTAATTCAAATGAAGCGCCACTAAACCCTTACCGTGTGATTCACGAGATTAACCAGAATCTTGATCACGACAACAGTGTGGTAACCCACGACGCCGGTGGACCCCGTGACTGCATGGTTCCGTTCTACACGGCCACTATCCCACACAGTTACATCGGCTGGGGTAAGACGACGCATTTGGGCTTCGGCATCCCTCTGATGATCGGTGCCAAGCTGGCCAACCCCGATAAGTTCTGCTTGAACTACATGGGTGATGGAGCTTGGGGCATGTCGGGTACCGACGTTGAAACTGCTACTCGTGAAGGTTTGCCAATTACCACGGTGCTTCTGAACAACGGTGGCATGGCTACATACCCTGGTGGATTCCCAACTGCTCGTGAGCAGTACGGCGTTTCGCACATGGTGGGTAACTATGCCCAGATCACCGAAGGCATGGGTGGAGTAGGCATCGAGGTATCGAAACCCGAAGAACTCGGCCCTGCGATTCTGCGAGCTCGTAAGGAGAATGCCGAAGGTAAGGCTGTGTTGATCGACGTAAAGTCGAACTACGAATCACGCAAGTCATTCTTGGGCAAATAAGGAATAGTCAGTTTCGGCACGATCAATGCCATTACTGGAGCTAGCCTCCGGTAGCTGTTTCGCAATCGAACAACACCGCTTGAGTGCAATCACTCAGGCGGTGTTTTTCGTTAAGTCCGGTTGTTCGATCCAAGAAATTCCTTTGAAAGTTTGCGCATGGTGTGATGCCCTGAATTTTTGCCATTACCCGTAAGAACGATTTGAACTGAGAGTGGTG
>CAVOCL010000309.1:0-3078 GCA_963694185.1 Dehalococcoidia bacterium | reverse complement strand
AAAAGTTGTGGCAACAGGTTCGAGCGCGTACAGGGTGTCGATGAAGATATCGATGGGATTCCTACGCCCTACGGTGAACGCTGATGTCGTTCTGTCGAACGATGTGGCTCTGCAGTCTATGACCATAGAGCTGTCCGGCAAGTCGATGGGGGCCGGAGTGTCGGGGACCTCTGAGGTGGTTCTGACGCCAGCACTAGACGATGATTCGAACTCGACCCGAGTCAGGATGGTCGGAGTCGTTGAAACCTCAGGCCTTCTTAAGAAAGTCGGCGACTCAAAAATTGAAGCCGCAGCGGTCGGCTTTTTGGAATCGTACTTCGAGAGTGTCGAACGGGCTGCGACGGCAATTTAGCAGTCTGATTCGCGAGTTAGAGCAGCGCACCGTCTTCGCTTGTGTAACCGTTTTCATCGGCCGTACGAGCCGTGTCTGAGTGATCGCCCCGGGTGGCGATTTCGATTCGATTGCCGTCGGGATCATAGATAAACAGGAACTGTTGGCCATCGTGGCGAGTTCCGATTCCCTCGACGATCTCAACGTCCGCTTCGATCAACGCTTCAGCAGCGGCCTCGATGTCGACGACTTCAAATGCGACGTGCTGTCGGCCATCACCGCGAGGCCCAACCGACTTAGGTGGGTCGATTACGTGAACCATCGAACCGTCCTGCAGTTCTGTCCACGCAAGCGAATTCCCGTCGATCTGATGAGGAATCACGTTGATGTTCATTAGATCGCGGTACATGCCCATACACTCCGCACGGTCGTTGATCGCAATACCAATGTGGTTAATCGTGAGGATTTTTATTTTTGCAGGGGAGTCGACGACAACGCCGGTACCCGATTCGGTCGTGTAGCCAAGCGCGTCTGTCACCCGAGAAGACGCGCGCAGTCCGCTGGCAGTAGTGAACTCAAGACGGTTGCCATCGTTGTCGTCTATGAAAATGCAACCCTGGCCATCATGCCGCACATCGGTGTTGCTGATATTCGGGTAACCAGAAGCTCGAAGGCTCTCTACAGCAGCATCGAAATCCTCAACCTCGAACGCCGAGTGCGGTGAAACAAGATTTTCTCCATCGGTTGGTTCGATCAAATGCACCATCGTTCCGTCGAGAGTCTTAGTCCACACGATGTTCGGTGAATCGACCATCGAAGGGATGACTTGAAGCCCCAATATGTCTCGATAGAACTTAAGCGCGACCCGGCGATCCCAGACTGGAATGCCTACGTGGTTGATGGTTTTGATTCGAATGTTGCTTGGCAACGTTGGTTGATCTTTCTTCTCTTAGCGGGTGGATCTGAATGAAAAAGGGCGACCAGCCGCTAATTCAACTCGACAATCATTTCGATCTCAACTGTAATTCCGCTCGGTAGGCTTCCCATTCCAACGGCAGATCGTGCGTGCTTTCCGTTTTCACCGAAAACCGAAACAAGCAGATCTGAACAGCCGTTGATGACTTTCGGCTGGTCTTTGAAATCTGAATCGGCGTTAACCATTCCTAGAAGTTTGACCACTTGCTTCACGTTGTCGAGGCTCCCGACGTGATCTTTCAATGCCGATAACAGCTGAATGCCGCAGAGCTTTGCTGCGTCGTAGGCTTCATCGACTGTGCGTTCTGACGGCACCTTGCCAGTGACCTGCGATCCATCAGCGCGGTTAGGTCCCTTCCCTGACAGATAAACCAACTTACCCACCGTTACAGCAGGCACGTAGTTGGCAACCGGGCTGGACTGCTGCGACAGATCAATTCCGAGTTCTTTTACTTTGTCTTCAGCGCCCATGCTTAGATTCTCCCAAACGAAATACAGCGGTTAAATACAACGAGACCGGCAGCAGTATGCACCGGTCTCGCATTATTTTCTATTCGATTAGCCCGCTTTCGGGAAGATTACGCTTTCGGCTCGGTCATCGAGAGTGGCTCAAGAACTTCGTCTAGCTGTGCGTCTGTGAGATCGGTCTCTCGTAAGGCAACCTGCTTGATCGTCTCGCCGCTTTCTACAGCAACGTGAGCGAGGCGTGCGGCTTCGTCGTAGCCGATGATCGGTGCGAGGGCAGTGCAGATCGCCAGCCCCTGCATCACCATTTCGGGACCCTTGTTCGTTGCGATCAGGCCGTTAATGCACTGTCGAGCGAAGTTCTTGGCCGCTGCTGCAAGTAGGTCGATTGATTCGAGTAAGTTGTGCGCTGCAACCGGCATCATGACGTTCAGTTCGAAGTTTCCGGACTGACCTGCGATGGCGATCGTGGCGTCGTTGCCAATTACTTGGGCTGAAACCATGGCAACCGACTCGGCAATTACCGGGTTGACCTTGCCTGGCATGATCGATGATCCCGGCTGTACTTCTGGCAGCAGAATTTCACCGATGCCAGCGCGAGGTCCCGATCCGAGCCATCGAATGTCGTTGGCGATTTTCAGCATGCCGACAGCAATCGACTTTAGTTGGCCAGACGCTGCGACGGCTGCATCGAGCGTGCTCTGCGCCTGGAAGTGGTTGGTTGTCTCCGAAAGATCGAGACCCGTTAGTTCACGAAGTCGTGCGATCACTCGGGTGGCGAACTCGGGGTGCATTCCGATGCCAGTGCCAACCGCAGTTCCGCCGAGTGCCAAAACTGAAAGCTCGGCGAGCGCTGTTTCTGCACGCTTACCAGCGAATTCAAGTTGCCCAGCGTATCCAAGAAATTCCTGACCGAGTCGAATCGGCGTAGCGTCCTGAAGGTGTGTTCGTCCGGTTTTCACTACGCCCCAGAACTCTTCGGATTTCGCCCGAAGCGAGTCTTCAAGCTCTTTCAGCGCAGGTAGTAGGTTGTCTTTGATCGCGACGGCCGCTGCCAGATGAATCGTTGATGGGAACACGTCGTTGGACGACTGGCCTTTGTTGACGTGGTCGTTGGGGTGGACTGGGTCTCGTGAACCAAGCACGCCACCAAGCATTTCGATAGCGACGTTTGAAATCACCTCGTTCGCGTTCATGTTCGTCGAGGTGCCTGATCCGGTCTGGAAAATATCGACAACGAACTGATCGTCGAACTCACCATCGATAACACGTTGTGCCGAATCGATAATCGCCTGTGCGATCTTTTC
>CAVOCL010000308.1:0-3082 GCA_963694185.1 Dehalococcoidia bacterium | reverse complement strand
CGCCGAGGGATCATCACACGGCGTCAACCGAATTATCCGTCTCGCCTATTACGAACACACTTCCTACGTGCCGTTGCTGCGAAGGGCATACGAGCTGTGGTCAGATATTGAGAAGATCGCCGGCGAGCAGCTGCTGTATAAAACCGGATCGATCGACACAGCCCCGTCTGGGCACGAGGTGTTCGAAGGCTCTCTCGAATCATGCCTCGAACACGACATCCCGCACGAAGTTCTAAATCATCAGCAAATCAACGATCGTTTCCCCGGATACAACATGCCAGCAGGGCAGATGGGACTACTGCAACAAGATGGCGGCTTCGTGCTTTCTGAACGATCGATTGTTGCCTACGTGAACGCTGCTTTAGCCGAAGGGGCGGAAGTTCACGCACGAGAATCTGTAGTGAAATGGGAACCGGAAGGCGATGGCGTGCGTGTGTTCACCGATAGGGCGGAATATACGGCCGATCACCTTGTTGTAACCGCTGGCGCTTGGGCAGCGGGAATGGTGCCATCGCTCGAAGAACTAGCGGTACCTGAACGGCAGGTTCTCGCATGGCTGCAGCCCGAAGACCCCTCGTTGTTCACCCCAGATGTATTTCCGGTGTTCAACGCCTACTTCGAGGAAGGTCGTTACTACGGCTTCCCGGTATTCGGCATACCCGGATTCAAAATTGGACGCTATCACCACCTCGAAGAAGTAGTGGATCCCAATAACGCTAGTCATGAGGTTACTCGTGAGGACGAGGAAATACTTCGAGCCGCCGCCGCACGTTACTTCCCGAAGGCAAACGGAACTCTGATGACGCTGAAGACTTGCATGTTTACGAACACGCCCGATGATCATTTCATCATCGATTTAGTACCCGGATTGCCTCAGGTTGCTATCGCTGCGGGGTTCTCAGGCCACGGTTTCAAGTTCGCCAGCGTAGTAGGAGAAATACTTGGTGATCTGACGATTAACGGATCGACGAATCACAACATCGACCTGCTGAAGATCGACCGGTTTTAGCCGGACCCCAAAGCGGATTCGACACCCATCACAGCCAACAGCCCAATTCAAAACGTGCCCTAAGCACTTATTCCCAGGGGACTTCTAGGAGTTCTTCGCCCCAGATGACCGGACCGTCGTACACGCTCTTCACTTCGAACAGTGCCTGCGACTTACGTACCGGGTCTTCCATCTTGGCCTGCTGATGCACAAGCGCTAACCGCTTAACACCCGCGTCCTTGGCAGTTTGAGCTGCTCCAAACGTTCCGGTTTCAGTGTCGTAGCTCGGCGAACCGGGAATCATGTCCTCATCAATTTTGATGCACTCCATGACCAGTAAATCAGCACCCGTGGCCAGATCCGTCAGCGACTTACAAGGACTCGTATCGCCAGAGAAAACGATCGAACCCTCATCGGAATCGATGCGGTAGGCGAGTGAGTCGAGATACGGCTGTACGTGATCGACTTCTACCGCCGTGATCTCCCAGTTCTTGCCGGTTGCAACCGTTCCGGGGCCGATATCCCGAGCGTGAATTTTAGGCGGCTTGCGAGGTGGTATCCCACCGCGTTCAACATATGCCGCGACACTGAGAGGGTGCTTCGTGCGAGCGACAATATCGTGCCAGTAAGCACCATTCGGTTCGCCCATTAATCGTTCGGTCAGCTGCTCGGTTAGTTTGGGCCCGTAGACCTGCAACTCACTTTCTTTTCCAATCGACATGTCGAAACGGGTTAGCAGGAACGATGGGTAGTCGGCATCGTGATCGGAGTGATGGTGTGTGAAGAACATCCGGTCGACCTGTGTCGACTGAAACCCGGCCTTGTGGAGTTTGTAGTTGGCACCGTGTCCACAATCGAACATGAGCCACTCATCGCCGATTCCCACCAAAAACGATGATCCCCAATGCGCCATATCGGGCGCTGGCGTACCGGTGCAAAGCATTATTACTCTGGGAGCCATTCGATCCTCCTACGAACCATCCAACCCTTATCAATGGCAAGAATTTAGCTGATTCCCACGGGTCTGTCGGGCTGAATGTGGCTGTAATCGGAAAAATGCCGATAACAATTGAACGAAAAATCCGCCTACAACAAAGGCCGGGAATCGGGATAATCGTTTGAGTGAACTTCACTGTCACTCAGATTTCTAAATCGTTCAAAGTGTGATCTCTCGAAGAACATCAACTTTTTCTCAATCGATGAACGGAATGCCCCTTGGTAGAACTGGTGCGCAAAATCGGTCTGTCTCGAATCATGAGAATCAGCCAGTTGCTGGCTCTCGTTGCTTTGTATTTTGAGGCGAGGGTGATTTTCGAATCGTCCTGGAACACCATGAATGAGCGGATCGTCGGCTTGTTACTAGTGTTCCTCGTTGTCAGCGAATTTGAGCGACTGGGCAAACTGCTGTCGATACGGGCTCTTGGTTGGATCGGGCATGCATCACGGACCGCTGGACTTGGCTGGGCAGCGACGGCGGTGGTACCGCTGGTTTACTTTTTTTACGCGCCCGACGACGGATCAGACACCATCCCGTCGATTTTGTTCTGGTCATCCGGAGCATTTGCGGTCGCTGTCAGTGTTTACGCATTCACCATCGGTCGCACACGCATCGTCCAACGTAAGTACAGCATTGGGAACCCAAACGCAGGAACGGTGCTTCGAATATCAGCGCTTTCAGACCTGCATCTCGGCCAGTTTGTTTCTGCAGGGCATATACGAAAAGCGGTTGAGATTTCAAATTCCCAATCACCCGATATCGTGCTTCTGCTTGGCGACTATGTCGATCATGATGGCGGGCTTGCTAACGAGTTGTTGGCTGAAATCACAAATCTCAAAGCGAAGCACGGAGTTTTCGCCGTACTTGGAAACCACGACATCTCGGCGACAGAACCTGAGCAAATCATCGAACAGTTCGAGGCCGACGAAACTATAAATCTGCTGAGAAATAGTTCAGCGTTCATCAAGCTAAATCACTCAGGGAACGACTTTTCACTACAAATAACTGGAATCGAGAGTCCTGCTGAATGGTGGGGCGATGCGACCGGAAGTTTTGCCGATCAGGTGCTTCGGGACGAAATTTCAGAGACAACCGCC
>CAVOCL010000307.1:0-3087 GCA_963694185.1 Dehalococcoidia bacterium | reverse complement strand
AAGCCCTTCCACCAGCGTCAAAGAAATATGTGCGCCCAGCAGCACCGACCTCGAGCGAGCCAGTGCCCACCATGACCCGTCCGTTCGATAGTTCCCCCGCAAATGGAAAACCGAAATTCGGCGTATCGGGCAGCGATATCCATCTGGTGTCAGGATTTAGTGAAATCACTACGTCTTCAGGCACGTTTTCAGGGTTCTCATCGTCACTGAGTCGATACTGCCCATCAAAGATGACCGTGATCCCAGACCCGCGCACAACATCAGCCCACGCCAAATACTCCTCAGGAAGTTCAGGCGTATCAGTCGGTAGAAACCATCGATCGTTCGAAATTTCAGCATCCGGGTTGAATATCTCTTCTCGGCTAAATTCAGGGATTCGGCCGCCGACGCCTGAGTAGAGCAAGACCTGACCATCAGGCAGCAATACCGTCTCAGCATCTCGTCGACCATACGCGAGAAACTCTTCGATCTCTTCCCAATCGCTAGTTGCCGGATCAAACAATGCAGAGGTCCGCAAATACCAGCTCGATAGCCCCTTTGGCTTCTGAGCACTGCTACCGCCGACGACCAGAACTCGACCATCGTTCAGTACAACTGGTGCCTTGAAGTTAGGTAACCCGTACGGAAAATCGCCGATGGTTGTCCATTTTTCGGTGTTGGGATCGTAAATTTCTGTGGACATTACAGGTCCATCCACGTTGTAACCACCAAATACGAGGATTCGGCCATCGTGAAGCGATACCGATCCGTGTCGCTGACGAGGTTGGTTCATTCCTGCCGCTATAGTCCAAACCTCTTGAGGGGCAATTACTGGGTGCGTGCCAGGTCCCAAATCAAGAGTTAGCTTGTCGGTCGGAGCATCGGCGACACTCGAACCATCGCCAAAAAGCACGCCGGACGAGCTCAGCAATAGTGCAAATACCAATACTGCGACTAGAGGCGCCAATGCTACCGCCACTCGACGTGTCGGCTTCATCGGCATGGATACCGTCCTCGCGATGATGCCCACGAACGAACGCCGCTTCTGGTCGCCAAGCTGGCCACGCAGGCTCTCAAACATCCTGGGTGGCGCCAGAACCATCTGACTTCTATCAAGCAGTGCTCGTTCAAGTCGATCTTCGAACGCCGAGTTGCTCTCTGATATACCGCTCATTAGTTCGATCCTCCTGCCGATTCCATGTCAGGTCTCACCACCACACCAAGCTGCTCACCCAAATCCGACTCGCGCATCTCTTTCAATGCCCTGTGGATCCGTGACTTCACTGTCCCCTCTCGCCATCCCGTTGCTGCGGAAATCTCGGGAATAGTGAGATGCCCAAAGTAGCGAAGAACAATAGCGATTCGGTGCTCCAGCGAAAGCTCCAACACAGCACCCCAAATTCGCGTATTCGATTCACCATCAACGATTTGTTGGTGAGGGTTTCTTGAAAAATCAGCCACGAAAACTGCCGAACTTAGGCCTGTTGTAGGAACCTTTTTACGCCGATGCTCGCTCGTGAGGTAATTGGTAAGTATTCTCAGTAACCACGCCCTGAGCGCAGTGCCAGGCCTGAACGATTTAATGTTTCGCCAGGCTCTAATAAATGTCTCCTGAACAGCGTCTTCGGCAAGCGAACGCTCATCGACGATCAGGAATGCAGTGCGAAACAGAAGCCCGGAGTGCGCGTCGACAATGTAACGAAACGCGTTCGCATCTCCTCGCGGTGCATTTGATACAGCTTCCTGCTCGTACTTGTTAGAACTGCTCGGCGACAATCTGTTCTCCACGTTGACCGGCGAATCCTAGGATCGTGCTCCAAGAATGCCGTTCAATAAAGTAAACGCAAAGAATTACCAAATCGTTCCCAAAGCCTGAGAAATACAAACAGCGGCTGGCCGCCTCACACCAATCTCACCGCCTCTGCGATATAGTTCTCGTTCTGCAAAACGCACTTCGCAACTTGCAGATGTCGCCGAATTGGCGATAATTTCCAGAATAGGCATCAACCCGGAGTGTCGACCCGGACGAACGCCCTCGTTTAGAACAAAAGAGAATCAATATGACTAGCTCGGCTGACTATAAAGCCCTCGAATCCAAGTACTACATGCAAGTGGTGAACCGAATGCCACCAGTGCTGGTGCGAGGCGAAGGCACCCGAGTGTTCGACAACGATGGCAAAAGCTACCTCGATTTCACAGCTGGCTGGGCAGTCCTAAACCTTGGACACAGCCACCCCGCGGTCACCGAAGCTATTCGTGATCAGGCTGGCAAAATCCTGCAGATGTCGAACCTGTTCTACACCACACCGCAGCTTCCGCTCGCACAGATCATCGTCGACAACTCGGCGGTCGATCGTGTCTTCTTCTGCAACTCAGGTGCAGAGGCAAACGAAGGCGCCTGCAAGGTTGCTCGCAAGTGGGGCAAGACCAAGCTCGACGGCGCATACGAGATCATCACCACGTTCGATTCGTTCCACGGTCGCACTCAGGCGATGATGGCCGCAACCGGTCAGCCTGCGTATCAGGAAAAGTGGACCCCGCTAATGCCAGGCTTCGTGAATGTCGACTACAACGATGTTCAGGCGATCAAAGACGCCTACGTTGAAGGTCGCACGTGCGCAGTTCTTCTTGAGCCGGTTCAGGGCGAGGGCGGAGTGAACATTCCTTCTGACAACTACCTGAAGGACGTCATGGACTTCTGCCACGAGAAGAACATTCTGTTCATGCTCGATGAGGTTCAGACCGGAATGGGTCGAATCGGAACCCTGTTCGGCTACCAGCAGTGGGAAGGCGTTGAACCCGACGTAATGACGCTGGCGAAGGCTCTCGGTTCGGGTGCTCCTCTCGGCGCATTCACAACCAAGGAGTTCTGCTCGGTTCTAGAACCCGGCGATCACGGTTCGACGTTCGGCGGAAACGCTTTGACGACGGCTGCTGGTTCGGCTGCGGCGAAGGTTATTGTCGAAGAGAACATCCCTGAGCTTGCGAACGAAACCGGTGCTTACTTCCAGGGCAAGCTGGACGCCCTCGCAGAGAAGTACGAATTCATCACCGAAGTACGAGGCATGGGACTGCTTATCGCAGTTGAAATGTCGAAAGACATCGCTG
>CAVOCL010000306.1:0-3089 GCA_963694185.1 Dehalococcoidia bacterium | reverse complement strand
TGCTGCCAGCCCAAAGCTTTCGTAGTGAGATGGCAGTACGCATACATCGGCGGCGTTGTAGTGCACGGGAAGTTCGTCTTGTGAAACGGACCCAATAAATCGAATCGAATCAGTTAGCTTCATTCGACCTGCAAGTTCCTGCAATCGAGCTTTTTCCAGAGAGTTTTCATCACCACCAACAATGTTTAGCGTGATGTCGCCGATGTTTTCAAGGCTGGCAACAGCTCTGAACAGAATATCGAGGCCCTTGAGAGGCTCCAGACGTCCAACGAACAGAATGTTCTTTCCTTCGCCGTAGCCTAGGTAGTCGCGAGACTGTTGCTGAGACATTGGCCGGAATCGGCTGAGATCGACTCCGGGCGGGATGACGCTGACTTTTTCTGGAGTGATATCGCAGAAGTTGACGATTGCTTGTTTTTCGTCGTCAGTCCAGACAACGATTGAATCGGCTGAGCAGGCGATTTCAGTCTCTGAGCCGTAGCGTTGGGTAACTTCCATCTCTTCGGGTCGACCACGGCGTTTCATTTCGGCCATGGTGTGGAAGCTTGTGGTGTGCGGGACGCCCCATTCGGAGGCAAGCCGCATGCCTACAAGCCCCGAGAGCCAGTAGTGGGAGCTAACGAGATCGTAGTTGAGTCGGTTGCTGATACAGAATCGGCGCATCTGGGTCGTGAAGCTCGGCAGCAGTTCGTACACGCCCGACTTATCGAGTGAGGGTGCTCCGGCGGGCAAGTGAATTAATCGTGCTCCGGGTGCCAGCATTACTACTTGAGGATCGAGCGGGTCATGATGTCGCGTAAATACGTCAACCTGCACACCACGCGCTGCAAGGCGCTTGGCCATTTCGAGAATGTATATGTTCATTCCACCGGAGTCTTTGCTGCCTGCCTGGCGCAAGGGACACCCATGAACTGTAATTACTGCGACGTGCATATTAACGTTTGATGCTTCGTTGAGGACTGATGATTGGATTTAGCGAGATGCGGTTAGTGCGAATACTTCTGTATCGACGCCACCTAAGTGGTATTTGTACGACTCGTTACCTCGCATGAAATCGAAAACTCTGTAGCCTTTTTCGATTGACGATTTGATTGCCAAAGCGTGGTTCAACAACCCAACCGATAGCTTTGACTGGGCGGGATTGTACCCGCTGTTATACAGGTAGCGCACATCCTGACAGACAAATGACAACGATGTAGCCACTCGTTCGCCGTCTATTTCAAGGAAGCAGAGCAGGGTTGAGTTCTCTTTTGCGAGTTCGATTGCGATCCTGGTGAAGAACTGCTCTCGCTCGGGTGTCATGAACTCGTTTTTATCGGGTGTGCTCATGCGATGTAGTCGCATGAAATCGCCCATGGCCGCTATAATATCTTCAGGGCTTGTGAGTTCTACTTGCTCGGCGTTTCCAGCTGCATCCAACCTGCGCAATTTACGACGCAACTCATGGCGATCTTTCTTGCGGAGCCCCGAAACGTATTCGTCCCATGTAGCTGGCAGATCGATGCGGGGTGCGACGTCTTCCTGTTCTATTTCGACGTTCCAGCCTGCTTGTTCTGCGGCTTCCCGGAACTGGGTGATAGTCGGAGAGCTTCCACGAAGAGACTGAAGTGAAATCGTTTTGATTTCGGGCATTTCGGTGACGGCCTTAACCACCGCTTCAATGCAGCCTGAGGAAAGGCGGTCGCGACTCAGGAAGTCGTGATAGTCGACAAGATCGGTGCTTCCAAGAAAACTTATCTCGGATCCATCGACCATCAGAGGCGCGATGAAATTTACTTCGCCTGAGTCGGCACGCACTACAAGAAGCTTAAGTTCGGATTCGCCACCGAACTCAGCCCACCAGGTTTTCTGCCATGTTTGCTGATCGAAGAATGTGGGTTCAGTACACCCAGTGATCAGCTGTTGCCAGTGATCTGCGAGGCCTTCGAAGGTCCCCTGCTCAATCCCGGCGCTGCAACAAGTCAATTTTGTGGCTGTCCTTATATAAAGAAGTTTTGAACGACTCTAATTATGAACGGTAGTTTATTACTTACCGCTATTTAAGAGATTCATTACTGAATCGATGTCGGGCTCGACGTACTCAAGTTCGACTAGTGCCCGCTTCTCGGCGGTGCTTGGGTCCTTCAACCCATTACCAGTTAAGATGCAAACAACCGTCTTGCCGGTCAGGTCGACACCCAATTCAGGTAGCTTAATCAACCCTGCTACAGATGCGGAAGATGCTGGCTCACAGAAAATACCCTCTTCTCGCGCTAATCGAAGGTAAGCGTCGATAATCTCGTTATCGTCGACCATATCGATCATGCCCTCTGATTCGTCTCGGGCCGCTTCGGCCTTCTCCCAGCTTGCGGGATTTCCGATTCGAATTGCAGTGGCGATTGTTTCTGGCTTCAGTATCCGTTCACCCCGAACTATTGGAGCTGCACCTGCTGCCTGAAAACCCATCATTTTGGGAGTGGTTTCAGATTTGCCCATGGCCTGATATTCATTGAAGCCCTTCCAGTACGCGGTGATATTTCCGGCGTTGCCTACTGGGATGCACAGTAAATCTGGGGCTTCGCCGAGTTCATCGACAATTTCAAATGCGCCGGTTTTCTGGCCTTCGATTCGGTATGGGTTTACCGAGTTGACCAGTTCGATATCCATGACTTCGACGATACTTCGGACAGTGTTTAGCGCATCGTCGAAGCTACCGTTAACTGCGAGGATACGCGCGCCGTAGGCCATTGCCTGAGCGAGCTTGCCAAGTGCGATTTCGCCAGCTGGGACTAGCACTAGAGTTTCGAGGTTATATCGAGCGCCGTAGGCCGCTGCTGCTGCGCTTGTGTTGCCTGTTGAGGCGCAGATGATGCGTTTTTTGCCGGCTTCGAGTGCCTTGGCGATTGCCATAACCATGCCGCGATCTTTGAACGATCCGGTTGGGTTGCAGCCTTCGAGCTTGAAGTAGAGATCTTTGCAGCCGAGCGAATCGCCAATGTTCTGGGATCGGACGAGCGGAGTGCTGCCTTCACCGAGAGAAACGGCCGGGGTGGCATCGGTTACGGATAGAAACTCGCGATACCGTTCAATTACACCGGGCAACGTCGACA
>CAVOCL010000305.1:0-3095 GCA_963694185.1 Dehalococcoidia bacterium | reverse complement strand
CCAGAAGTTTTTGAGTCGACTAAAAGAAGTTGATCTACCGGACACGTAAGTTGTTGCAATTCGAGCAGCCCTTCGAGATTAGGAAGCGATTATTGATTGTACGAATCAAATGTAGATTGTGTTTGGTCGCCTTGAACTATTCAGTGGCTGAAAGTGGTTTCTCAAGCGTGTATCTGAAGTCGCAGTGAGATGCGCCCTGCATGATGGTTTGAGTTCGTTCGAGCTTTACCTTTGAGTTGAACCCCGTCGCGAATTCGAAGTCTCTAGTACAAGAAAATATTCCACCCAGATCACCGAATCCGAGTTCGTTGTACATCTCGGCGTACCTGCAACGAGTTACATCGAACGAGTATTTCGAGTCGTCACTCTCGATGATTTCGACTTCGAGGGCACTGTGACGACACCAGGCGTCTTTGTTCGATGCGTAGTCTTCGAGGCCGTTTGATCCGATCCCCGATGCGAACTGCGCCCCTTGTTCACGCGCTAGATCGGTGATGACGGTTCGGGCGATCTCGTTAGTCTTCTCGATACCGATCTCTTTTTGGAACGCTCGGAGCATTGGGCCGAGGATCATCGCCTCGACCTTTCGACGATCTAGAACGTCCATCTGACTGGGATCAAACGCCATTAGTGATTTCCTTTCGCCCATTGAATATGTGGGTTATTGCGATTACTGGAGTGAGATGCTCATGGCCACGGCACCGCCACCAGCGTGGCAGATGACAGCGAGGCCGTTCTTGCCTTGGGCTGCTTGCAGGCCGTACATGAGAGTTACAAGGATTCGTGAGCCACTTGCGCCGATTGGGTGTCCGAGGGCGATTGCACCGCCACGAAGATTTACCCGGTCCCAATCCCATTTCAGCGCCTGTCCATTTGCCAGCACTTGAGCTGCGAACGCTTCATTCACTTCGATCAGATCGAAATCGTCGAGAGACATAGCTGTTTTTTCAAGCAACTTTGTAACCGCAATTCGTGGGGCATCAAACAACATCCCAGGCTCGTTCGCTGCGTGGGCGTATCCGGTAATTCGGGCCACGGGCCCCGATGAACTTTTAGCTGCGCCTTGTTCGTCAACGACAACGACAGCCGCTGCGCCATCGCTAATAGACGACGCGTTGCCTGGCGTTACTGTGGCGTTGGGAGGGAAGACTGCCGGAAGTTTTGCTAGACCGTCAATCGTGGTGTCAGATCGAGGTCCTTCGTCGGTGTCTACGACGGTGATCTTTCCTCGTCGGCCAACAATTTCAACGGGTGTAATTTCATCAGTGAACGAACCTTCGGCAGAAGCGGTTGATGCCAATCGGTGGCTGCGTTCGGAAAATTCGTCCTGGGCGTCACGGGACACAGAATATTTTTCGCTGATGGCCTCAGCGGAGCTTCCCATATGCCTGTTTTCGAACGGGCACCAGAGACCATCGTGAATCATAGAGTCGACTAATTTGGTGTCGCCGAGTCGCTGACCTGTTCTGCTGTTCAGTAGCAGATGTGGTGCGGCGCTCATGTTTTCCATGCCACCGGCAATAACGCTCGATGCTTCGCCGAGCTGAATGGTTTGGGCCGCCAATATGACAGCTTGCATGCCAGAAGCACAGGCTTTGTTGATAGTGAGAGCGGAAGCGGTGTTGGGAATGCCGGCTCCGATCGCCGCCTGGCGGGCTGGAGTTTGGCCGAGGCCGGCAGAGAGCAAGTTGCCCATCACTGTGTATTCGACATCGTTAGAGTCGAGACCCGAGCGGTCGATGGCGGTTTTTATCGCCGTTGCACCCAGATCTGTAGCCGGAACGTCAGAGATGCTGCCCTGAAAACTGCCGAGCGGCGTTCTTGCTGCGCCAGTAATAAATACATCGCCTTTAAGCGCGTTGACCATTGGATCGCTTCCTGCTGATTAGAAATCGAAAACTAATAATTATATTGGCGAGTATAGATCGACTCGAACCGCTATGGCAGGTTCAAGCAGGTACTACACGAACGCTGAGTCCGTCGGCGGTGAGTGCTATTTCGCCTCGTTTGAGAGCGATGGCGTCGTTTCCGTAGATCTCTCGGCGCCAACCGGAGAGGGTTCTGACGTCGGGCTCTTCCTCGGTGGCGATGCGATCGAGTTCTTTTCTGTTGGCGACCATCTGTGCGGCGACGCCGTTCTCGTCACATCGTAGTTTCAGGAGTGCCTGAAGCAGAGCGACCAGCGTTTCGTGGCCTCTTATCGGTGGACGTCCTTTTTCTGGATCTGGGCATTCATCATCGGGCAATTCAAGTCCGACTCGCACCGCTTCTAGAAGCGATTTACCGTCGCGTCCATTGGCGAATCGCTCGTTTACGCCCCTTACTCGTTCTAGTGCAGCTGGTGTTTGTGGAGTGTTGAGGGCGATTTCGGCTAGCGCTTCATCGCGGCACACCCATCCCTTAGGAATATCTCGTCGCTGCGCACTGAGTTCGCGCCATTCCGTTATTTCGCGGAGTACTGCTAGCGCTCTTCGAGAGGGTCGGCGGAGTCTTACTTTTCGCCATAATTCTCGAGGGTCGACGTCGTACAAATCCTTGTTTCGAAGATGACCCATTTCTTCATGAGCCCAGCTTACGCGCCCCGATTTATCGAGTTCTGAAACTAGCTTGTCGTAGACATGAGTAAGGTACGTAACGTCGCCGATTGCGTATTCGACCTGGTGCTCCGTGAGTGGTCGCCTTGACCAGTCGGTCATTTGCGATCGTTTGTCGATCGTTTCGCCAACGATACGTTGCACCAATGTCGCATAAGCGGGCTGGTCGCCGTAGCCACTTACCATTGCTGCTATCTGAGTATCGAAAACGGGTTTGACCATCCCACCGCTGGCATTGAACATGATCTGCATGTCCTGGCTGGCAGAGTGGAAGACCTTTAACACCTTGGTGTTTTTCATCAGGTCGTAGAGCGGTTCGAGATCAATGCCATTTGCGAGCGGATCGATTGCTACAGCTTCATCACGTGTTGCAACCTGGATCAGGCAAAGAATTGGCCAGTAGGTTTTTTCTCGAACGAACTCGGTGTCGACAGTAACGAAGTCGGATTTGGCGGCCACGGCGCAGAAATCTGCGACGTCGGCTGATTTAGTAATAAGCAC
>CAVOCL010000304.1:0-3096 GCA_963694185.1 Dehalococcoidia bacterium | reverse complement strand
CGCCCGGAGCCAAAACGCCCCAAACCCTATATATTTGCCGCTACCTAGCCTCACCAGCCAAAAGGTCGCATCATGGTCGCCACACGAACAGGCTCCTACCGCCCGCCAATTATCGGCACCACTCATGCCGTATCCACCGGACACTATCTGGCATCAGCCGCTGGAATGCGCATTCTTGAAAACGGCGGGAACGCCATCGATGCGGGAGTTGCCGCCGGAATTTGCCTCAACGTGCTCCTGCCCGAGATGTGTGGATTCGGCGGAATCGCGCCCATCATGGTTTATCTCGCAGAAGAAAACCGTGTCATTTCTCTCAACGGAGTCGGACCCTGGCCAAAGAAAGCCAGCGTCGACTACTTCATGTCCCAGCACGGCGGCGTAATTCCCAATGGTGTCGAACGAGTCGTCGTACCTGTCGCAGCCGGAGCATGGCTAACAGCATTGGAAATGTGGGGCACTAAAAGCTTCGCCGAAGTTGTCGAATCCGCACTCGGACTTGCCCGCGACGGCTTCGCACTCCACTTCACCGGTGAGGCCGGATTCCCGAGTCTCATTGAAGCGTCGAAAAACTGGCCTTCATCAATGAACGTTTTTGCGCCCAACGGCAGAGCACCTAAATTTGGTGAACGATTCGTTCAATCCGACCTCGCAAACACGTTCCAAACCCTCATAGCAGCCGAAAAATCTCGATCGGCCGTTAGTCGTGAAGCCGGAATACGAGCGGCAAGAGAAGAGTTCTACACCGGCGGCATTGGCAACCAGATAACCAAATTTGTACAAAACGAAGGCGGGTTACTGGATCAGGACGATATGGCCAGCTTCGAGATAGAAGTCGAAGATACCCTAACTGCCAAATTTGGCAACTACGACATCGTCACCTGCGGAGCATGGAGCCAGGGGCCAACCCTCGCCGAAACGCTCCAGATTCTCCAGCCAAACGATTTCGGTGGACTCGAACACAACTCTGTCGAATACATCCACCTCGTAACCGAAGCACTAAAGCTGGCGTTCTCGGACCGTGATGCTTTTATTGGCGATCCAAAATTCGTAGATGTACCTCTCAAAGCACTCTCATCACTCGAATACGCAGCAAGCAGACGCGCCCTGATCGATCCCAACAGAGCAACACCTGAAATGCCGGCTCACGGTGACCCGTGGCCGTTCGAAAACCGCACCCAACCAAGCGACTGGCGATATGAACACCCCGCAGCCGTTCCGGTAGCAGCCGAGATGGACACCTCGTACGCGTGCGCCGTCGATAAGTGGGGCAATGCGTTTTCGGCCACACCCAGCGATCCCGCCGGCGGATCTCCTATAGTTCCCAGCTTAGGATTCGTGCCGTCAAACCGCGGTGCACAAAGTTGGCTCGACGAAAACCATCCTTCATCCGTTGAAGGAGGAAAACGACCTCGCCTGACACCCAACCCGGCGATCGCATTCAGGGACGGAAAATTGATGATGCCGTTCGGAACTCCCGGTGGAGACGGCCAGCCGCAATCAATGACCCAAACGTTCCTGAATATGGCTGTTCACGGAATGAACGTTCAAGCGGCTGTTGAAGCACCACGGTTCCAATCGGCGAGCTTCCCGAACTCGTTCTACCCGCACAGCTACCGACCCGGCGTGCTGTCGCTTGAAGGCGCGATCGGCGCAACGGTTGGCGAAGGACTATCGCGGCTGGGTCACAAGATCGAATGGATGCAAACCTACGACGCAAGTGCAGGTGCGATTTGTGCGATCGAAGTGAATCCAGATCAACGATCACTCTCAGCAGCAGCAGACTACCGCCGAGAAAGCTACGCAATAGCCCGCTAGGTGCCCGCGACCAAGTCGTTCGACGACGCCCGGAGCCAAACGCCAAAACACCCTAGTCGTCCACCTCATACGGAATCTTGCTCAACTCAGCGGCTTCCCGCATCACCACCTCGGTGAGCTCCTGAGGGGTGCGTCCATCGAAGTAGTAGGTAGCGCCGAACCGTACTACAACTTTCGTTCGAAATCCCGGAATCGTCCAGTTCGGAGTAAACGGAATCCACTTCGAAAACCAGTTGTAGACCCTCGACTCCTGTAGCCCCCGGCCCTTGCGGTCGTACTCAATACCTACTGGCACAATCGGAATACGAAGTTCCTGACCGTGCTTCTTCTCATACCGTTTTTCATATCTACGAAGCAACCCGATCAGACCATCTTCAGTCGAATCAACAGCATCGTACTGGTACTCGCCCTGAGTGAACGCCGCCACAATCAATCGACGATCCAGCCTGTCATCAACGTCACCGGCAAGAGCAAGCGCACGCCTGCGCACATTCGTAATTCCGCTCTCGTGCCAAATGATCGTTCCCATGGCGGCAGTGGCATGCTTCTGCAAAAAATTAATTGGAACGTTGTGCCCAAACGAATCCGTCGAAACAAAACTGACGAACTCGCCCGATACATGAGCGATCGCGTACACATCAGCAGAAGTCCTGTGAACCGGGGCGAGAAATATGGGACGGATATTTGGGATTTCACCTTCTACGCGGGCGTTGAGCATCAATGCCCGCTTCGCCACGGGAATGAACCCCAGTCTCATCAGGTGGTAATTGAACCGCCACCAGTTCTCTTTTAGTCCCATTTACATCCTGTCGAACAATAACTCTGCGCAAACGTCGAGCCGACTTCACAATTGATACTCACTCGACCTAGTAAGTGTATCCACGATACTCGCATCGTTCAGAATTCCTCAGGTGCGATTATGGATAAGCCTCAGCGTTCCAGACACCGATTATTGATCGTACGTTCGATTATTGCCAGCTAGCCCTATTCATATCAGGTATATTTTGCACAATATCGCCACACATGCTGGAGGGCTGAAGCACGTGGTTGCATACCGACCTCAGATCGTCGGACGTCGACTTGAAATCGACGCGCTCGAAGCCGCGCTAAATTCCACCAAACTTGGAAAAGGGCGATCTGTCGGATTGTTTGGAGAGCCGGGCATCGGAAAGTCGACCCTGGCCAGTTACGCCAGCAACATCTTTGCTGAAAAAGACTTCAACGTTTTGCGAGGCTACTGCTTAGAAGATGACGGCACGCCTGCGTATTGGCCATGGGTAG
>CAVOCL010000303.1:0-3099 GCA_963694185.1 Dehalococcoidia bacterium | reverse complement strand
CTGTCAGCTCGCACTTCACTATCTCATCGTCGACTGTGATCGTCGCCGGATCTGGCGAGTTGTTCATCACGGCGTAAACGGCGCCGCACACTCGGCAATCGTCCTGGGTCAGCCCGATGTCTTGTCCAATTGAAATTCGTATCTTCGAAGGGTCTACGTGGTCATAGTGGATGCTGAGATGTCCGTCCCAGTAATTGACCTGATCCAAACCGCCGCCAGCGTAGCCAACCGTGCCGTCGATGAACCAGTTGCCAGCGAGCGTGCCCACTACGTCGTAATCGATTTTTCCGCCATACGGCTCAACCTGCCGTACGTTCTTCGCGAGCAGTATCGAGACAATTTCGTCTGTCATGTAGTCGAACGGATCGACGGTGTGGATCTTCCAGGCTTCACCCTCGTAGTGCTCCGGGATCTGAAAGCCGGTCAGCGATTTAGTCTCATCGTGCAGGCTGTAGTCAAAACTCGACCCGCCCAAAACGGCGAAAGGATCACCGGCGTTGAGTTCGATAATCGTGTCTGAACCGGCATGCCAGCGTCCACCCGGTTCGATTTCACCAACGACCGCGGCAACTTTGGGAACAAGCTCGCCGACGTGAATAAACACCGAGAACAATGTGCAGGAATGGGCGATTATGACTCGTAGATCGGGTTCCTTAATAGATGAATCCCAGAAGGGTGACTGTGTTCTCGAAAAGCTTTCAATATTGATTATTCGGCCTGCTGCGGGAGTCTTGACCATCTTTCGTTCACGTTCCTCGTAGAGAAACACGTAGAGATGGTCGGTAGGCGTGACATGCGAGTCCCATGCACGACCCATCGGAACTAGGACGTCGAAAAGGTCTGGCTCGTAGATCAGATGGCTGAGTTCGATGTTTTCTTCGCCGTCCCGGCATTCAACAGGCCCGAACATCGAGGTGTCTTTTGGTACGCCGTTCGTCGATTCGATGGACGGCTGCGAGGCGGTGGAGGGGGGGGTGGTGGTGATTCGATCGTCGTATCTGAGCCCGGGCTTTCGACAACGCTTGTCGCTGGAACGTCGGCCGGTGGGCTTGCCGATGAAATTGTCGGCTGATCATCAGTTGAGACCGAGCATGCAGCGGCTATCAGCGCAAATCCGCCAATCAACGTCATTATCTGAACTAAATGCCCCATCTTTCGACGATATAGATAGCTTTTGCAATATGCGTGTGACTTTCCACGCACTTTTCGGAATATTTTAGGTTCTGGGAACTCTAACTATCCAACTCTTTTAACACTGTTGTCGATCCTCGATCTTCGAAAAGCGGATTTGTCTGTGATTCGACCGTGAATTGGCGGCGGATTTTATGGACTCGCCGATTGATTTTTTCCGTGCCAAATCCCGGAGGCCATGATGCTGCCTCTTTAACTATGGTTTCAATGAATAGAGGGTCGAAATTCAGGTTCCACATGCCATAACCCGTCGCCCAAGAATTAGCAGAGAAATACGTCAAGTACCCCGCACCAATGTCCCATACCGGTTCCCTTGATCGGAGCAGGCCTTTGGTCGGAATCTCAGTGACGATCGCTTTGACGAATTTTTCTTCGAGATTGAACTGAATATTGGATATCCGTACCCGCCAGATCATGCCCTCCATGTAAATGCATTCTCGTCCCTCGAAATTCGCTTGAAGTTCCAGGCAGTTTGCTTCATGCACTTCTTTTTCTGTTCGGTTTTCGATTGTGAATACCTCTGCCTATTCGTTCTCACGTATGGCTCGCCGCCCATGGTAGCTAACGATCTGATCCGCACCGCATCGTAAACCGCTCGCCGCCTTCTGGATGCTAGAGGCACTTGACTTAATTAGAACAAATGTTCGATAATAGAACAATCGTTCTAATAACTGATGAGTGAGTCAAGCGCCGAATGCTAAGCAAACGGTAGTTCCTAAGAGGTCAAGATGAGTTCGATCGCCACCGCAACTGTTACGCCGGAAAATCGGGTGAAGTCTGTAAGTTCAGGGCGGGTGGCGTCTGGATTTTACGAAACGAGCGGAAGTCGTAATCGACCAGTTCGGGAACTTCGTGAAGTTGTTAGTAAGTATGCAGAGAAGCCTGTTCTCGAATCCGCTGATTCAAACAATGGGCTGAACGCCGCGTGGACGCAGATTGTTCAGAGCGTTACGAATCGCAATAAAGCTACCGGTAGCTCGAAGATTATTACGGTCGATCTGGCTGAAGGCGAGAGTGCGCAGGAGTTTTCGACTCGGCTGCGGATGTTGCTGATGTTCATGAACCGTGATGAAGGTTCAGTTTCGGCCACGGTTTCTCCTTCATTTCAGAACGATACGTACCCGGCGATGCTCGCTCTTGTGAAGGCATTTGAGAGCTCGGGTACAGGTGGTGACTGGTGTCCGGATGGGCCACGGGCTATCCGAATGGGTAAGGCTAAGCACTTGTTTGTGAGCGTCGATATGCTGGTTGCAGATCGAAGTGCTTCACCCGACACGCTTATCGAGATTAATGCTGCACACCGCATCGGCACTGAGTGGTACGACCTACGTGTGGCGCCTCGGGTGTCTTCTACGGGGATGACCACTGTGTTGTTTGGGGTTCCTGCCGTTTCTTCTGGTGGTGGTGTTGCAGATTCTGAATACGCAAGTTCGGTGTTCAAACGAGAGCGGACTAAGAATCTTGCGGGCAGACCCGACGGATTTCACTTTTCACGTCTCTCACCTGTTTCGAACTGGTCAGCTACGGCGGCTGTGTGAGTTCTTTTTTCTTTCTTTGTTTCTAGTTGGCTGGTCTGTTCGGAGATTTCTTTATGGTAATGACTCTTGGTCCTATAACCCCTGTGACTCTGGTTCCTGTTCGTTCCGATACGCTGCCGGAGAACACGCGTTATAAGGACGATGGTTGTGATGCTTCGCTGACGTGTTTGGCGTGCCCGTTGGCGCTATGCAAGTACGATGATCCAGGCTGGTTGCAACGTGAGAGTCGCAGGACTCGCGATGACGAAATCTTCCGATTGCGACAGGAACGAGTTCCTGTATCGGAGATTTCAAAACGCTTCGGAATCAGCACTCGAACAGTTCACCGAATCGTGCATCGCGGTGGAGCGGCGCCTGTGCCTGTGAACGA
>CAVOCL010000302.1:0-3119 GCA_963694185.1 Dehalococcoidia bacterium | reverse complement strand
ACTCCACGACAATGTACCCGCAACGGGTCGATGTCGGTCGGGCTTTTATTCCACAGCCCGGGCACGTTCGAAATTAAGATGAGTTCATTGATTTCAGTCTCTCGCAACTAGCCACTTTCGGCACTTCATTAGCTCAGACTATCGGGCAGAATATTCCGCATCCGCCCCAGATGGGTCACGGTAGGTACGGTTCACCACGAATCATTGTGCGTGTGTTCAAGTACGTGGTTTCAGCGCGTCGATTCCGAGGTGAGTTCGTAGAATTACTCAGTAGTGATGTTCGTTGAAGCTAGCAAGCCCAGCAGACGTTACTCGGTATCGTGTGGGGCTAAACCACCCAGTCCGGATGAAGCGCACCGCGTACCGCTTCCATATCGAGGTTTATGCCCAACCCCGGTTTGTCGTTCAGTATCAACTTATTGCCCTGCCAGTTGAACGGCTCCTGCATGAAGTGATCGTAAGCAGGCTTGAAGTCTAGTGCGTGTTCGAGTCGATAGAAATTCGGTGTGCTCATCGAAACGTGCGCACCGCCAAGAATCTGACCCGGTCCCTGAGCATTGTGCGGGCTTATCGGAATGTAGTACGTTTCGGCCATCGTTGCGATCTTCTTCAACTCCGAAATTCCACCTGTCCACGTCACGTCGGGCATGATGAAATCGGTGAGTCCTTCGTGAAGAATTTGCGAGTAGTCCCAGCGTGTGAACAGCCGTTCACCGAGACACATCGGCGCCCGCATTTGCCTGCGAACTGAACGTAGCGCTTCGATACCCTCGGGCGGTAGAGGCTCCTCGAACCAATCGATCTTCGACTCGTCGTATAACCGATTCGCTAATCTCACAGCCGTCTTTACGTTGTAATGACCGTGTGCGTCGATCAGCACTTCAACATCGGGCCCAACGGCGTCTCGTACAGCGGCAGTAATGTCACACCCGATATTTTCGCCCGCAGCCGAAATCTGGCCGTCTTGATACATCGTGTGGAACGGCTGCATTTCCAGGAACGGATCCATCTTCATGGCGTCGTGACCCTCAGCCACGGTACGCTTGGCAGCAGCTGCGTAGTCATCCGGCGTCGAACAGCCACCAAACCATGCGTTGGCGTACATGCGAATATCGTCTCGCATCTTCCCGCCCAGCAGATCGTAAACCGGTCGACCGGTCGCCTTTCCTTTGATGTCCCACAACGCAATGTCGATACCGCTGATGATCGTGGTCGGAAATCCTCGAGATCCCATGTAGCTGTAGCGCCTGAACAGCTTGTGCCACAGTCGCTCGATATCGGCAGGATCTTCGCCGATCAATGCCTCTTTTACCGCCCGAACTCCAGCGCCAGTGAGAAGCGACCCGTTACGAGGTGAACTAGAAGATTCACCCCAACCAGTGATTCCCTCATCCGTTTCTATCGTCACAAACGTCCACTGCCACTCGCCAGCGTAGTCCGATAGCCCACCAAGGTCTGGAACCACCACCCATGCTTCAACGTTTGTAATTTTCAATATATTTCTCCGGATATTGCTTACTGGCCAATTGGCTTCGGTCTGAATTATTTGGTCTACGAAATAACGATTAGCGAACTATTGATCGGATCAAGCCTAATCATCAATAGCTGCGTTGACCAACACCTGCAGTTCTCTGCGTATCGGGTACGTGGTCGACGGCTTAAGTTGTGTCATGAATATTAGGATAAGTTCCTCGACTGGGTCGATCCAGAACGCCGTACTCGCGGATCCACCCCAGGCGTACTGTCCAGCCGACCCCGGAATCTGCGAAGTCGCAGGGTCGAGAAGTACCGAGAATCCTAGGCCAAAGCCGACGCCATCAAACGTCGCCTCGCTCCATTGCCCAAGAATCGCCACATCGGCCAGTGTCTGTCCGTCAGAAAGATGATTTGCAGTCATCAATTCGATCGTTTTGCGGCTCAAATATCGTCGGCCATCGGACTCCCCACCGTTCAACAACATCTGCAGGAACGAGTAGTAATCGCTCGCTGTCGAAACTAGCCCGCCGCCGCCCGATAGAAACTCGGGATGCTGGCGATAAGCACTCGTCTCCGGATCGTCTTCTAGATGCAGCGGATCGTCATCAGTTGGTTCGTAATTGGCGGCGAAGCGGTCAAGTTTGTCATCGGGAACACTAAAAGCGGTATCGATCATTCCAAGTGGCTCAATAATCCGTTCGTTCAGGAACTCATCGAACCGCTGACCTGAGATGACCTCAACCAAATACCCGCACATATCGGTTGAATACGAATAGTTCCAGGCCGTGCCTGGCGAGAACAGAAGCGGAATTTTCGACATCGCTTTCGACCATTCCGACAACGGCCCGTCGAACACATCCTTCTTCATAAACTTCTTGTAAGCCCGTTCAACACCGTTGGTTTCAACGTTGCCGTAGGTCAAGCCCGATTGATGCGACAGCAAGTCTCGAAAGGTTATATCGCGGTCGGCCGGTTTCGTAACAAAGTCCGGATAGTCGCCGCTCACCAGTACAGCGGTATCTTTCCATTCCGGAAGGAAGTTGTGAATCGGATCGTTTAGTTGGAAGCGCCCCTCTTCATACAACATCATTAGCGCCACCGACGTCAGAGCCTTCGTCATCGAGTGAATGCGGTAAATTGTGTCCTTCTTAGCGGGCTTGCCGCGTTCGACATCCATGCTGCCCAGAGCCGAAAAATGAGCGATTTCACCTCGGCGTGCGACTAACGTAAGCGCACCAGGTAGCTTGCCGGTATCGATGTAATTGGTTTGTAGGAAATCATCGATTCGCTTAAGTCGTTCGCTGGATAGTCCCGTGCTCATTTATGCAAATACTCGGACTGGTCTGTGGTGCGTTAATGTGGCGCAGCGGCATGATAATCGACACCAATGGTTCGTGAACGCCCGTTAGACCGGCATTCACGCTCACTCTCACGCCGACCATCCAAGTGTCCTTGTGTAGAATCCGATTAAATTGAGGAGTCGAAGATGGAATCAAAAGACCTTCTGGTCGAAGCGTATTCGCACATCACCCGAATTGTTCATCAGGCCGCCGACGATCTGTCGCAGGAGCAGCTGGCGTACCGACCCGAAGATGGTGCGAACTCGATTGCATGGCTCGTATGGCATCTGACTCGAATCCAGG
>CAVOCL010000301.1:0-3126 GCA_963694185.1 Dehalococcoidia bacterium | reverse complement strand
GTAGGCGCCAACGCGTTAATCCGCGGGGGCACCGAGCTTATGCGAGGTTCAAAAGTGGGAAACCTTGCCGAAATCAAGAATTCAAAAATAGGCTCTGGATCCAAAGTTTCACACTTCAGCTATGTCGGCGATGCGACAGTTGGAAAAAACGTAAACATCGGCGCGGGAACCATAACCTGCAATTACGATGGAAAAGACAAGCATCGAACGGTGATTGAAGACGATGCACTAATCGGCTCAAGCACCATGCTGATAGCCCCTGTAACCATCGGTACAGCTGCCCGAACTGGAGCCGGTTCTGTAGTAAGAATCGATGTCATGGCAGGTGACACAGTAGCCGGTGTGCCCGCGAAATCTATAAAATCAAAGTGATTGCACTATGTCTCGCGCAACTTATGGGACAGAAATCATAGGGAATGACTAGAAATACAGAAGACCCCGATAGTACGGGGCAACCTCCGGATACGAACCGGCAGGAACGGTTATCGCCAGGTGTTCAAACGCACCTGATCGAACAAGTTAGCTCCGCCCGGCACACAATAGCCATGTTCGAGGTGAACTCCTAATGTCACCCGAACTGCTTTCGCTGCTTGCACTGATTATCTCAGGCAGCATTTTTTTCCTGACCGCTCTGGCGATCTCGTCCCTGGGAACGCGTATCAACCCGCTGGCGTCCATCGCTCGCATTACAGCAACGAACGGGAACGGCAACAACGGCGATCACGATCACGATCACGGATTCTCTGGCCGACTCACCGCCGAATCAAGCCTCATAGGTAGAAGCCTGCAGGCAGCGGCGCTAATGGCAGCCGCACTTGCCGCATTTGCCATATTTGAAGCCGACCAAGGCATCGCTGGCTCGGGTTACGGAGTGGCACTCAGTGGAGTTATTACCGCTGCCGGCGCGATCGTAGTCCAGCTGATCGCATCTGGACTGTCGGGATACCAGCGAAACTGGGCCCGAACCATAAGTCGGCCAACTGGAACATTGCTCCGCTGGGCAAGCATCACGCCCGGCATATCGCACATAGTCGACTTCTCTCTATCGAGGGGCCGAGGTGACGACGCTCTGGGAGAAGATGTTTCAGCAGCACTTCAGGAAAGCCTCGATTTTCTAGAAGAATCGGTGATTCCCGCCGACCAAAACGAACTCAGAATGATTCGCGGAATTCTGCGAATGGACACCGTGAAGGTTCGCGAAATCATGGTGCCGCGAGTCGATATGAACACCGCACCTGCGAAAGCGAGCATTGGTGCACTTGCCGACCTCATGTCGGTCGGTGGCCACAGTAAGATCCCCGTATACGGAGATTCAGTCGATTCGATCGTAGGCGTAGTTTTCGCTCGTGACGTACTGGCTGCTCTCGACAACGGAAAAGACCCCGATGAACCCGTCCATGATCTGGCACGCCCAGCGCTAAATGTTCCGGAATCGCAAAGTCTGGAACGACTGCTAAGGCAGCTTCAGGAGCACCGAACAGGTTTGGCAATTGTTGTCGACGAGTACGGTGGGGTGGCAGGTCTGGTGACAGTTACCGACCTTATTGAAGAGATTGTGGGCGAGCTCATCGACGAGTTCGATGTTGATGGCCCTGAAATCGAAGAGATCGGATTGAACGAGATGTTTGCCGACGCCGGTGCTTCTATCGACACAATGAATCAAACACTCGGTACATCAGTCGTTCCAGATGGCTTCGACACCATTGGAGGATTGGTACTCCGTGAGTTAGGGAAAATGCCTTCACCAGGCGACAGGGTTTCCGTTGAAGGCGTGTTAATTACCGTTCAAACGGTAATTGGACGACGTATTCGCCAGGTAAAGGTAGAACGCGTCGAGTTAGAAACTTCCGACATCGACTAGGAACAACGGCGTTGAATGCAATGGCTGCCTGCCATTGCGAGGAGCCTCGACGTGGCAATCAGCGGTCGAGCCGGAATGACCTTTCGATTTAGGACGAATCATGGCTCAACGAACCACCAAAGTCGATGATTCCTCTCGTGGGTATAGCTCTGAACTAATCGCAGTAGGTGGATGCTCGTGATTGCCACGGCGTCGGACACCTCGTAATGATAGGCAGTCGGCACCTCTTCTCTGGGGATCGCGCCGTCCGCACTCACGACAGCTCGTAGATCACCACAGGGACGCCTTCGATACCATCAGGCATCTCACACGCCAGAGTCCAGCCGTGCGCCTCGTAGAAGCGTCTTGCGCCAGTATTACCGGCTATCACACCAAGCGCGACACGCCCGAATCCTTGTTCCCTTATGAACTCGAGTGCGCCGCCCATCAGTAACGACCCGACGCCGTGGCCGGTTATATCCGGTTCAACATGCATTCCGGTGAGCTGAGCATCGAACTCGGCAGAGTTGGCGGGTGCCACTCGCACTGATCCAACAATCTCGCCGTCGATAAGCGCAACGAACGTCTTATCGTCGGCCCCCGGTGCGGCAAGCGTTTTCTGCCAGCGAGAGCGGTACTTATCAAGATCGCGGGAACTCACCCAGTCGTCCGACGCAAACGGTGCGAACGAAACAGTGTGACTTCGAAAGATCAGCCGCGCGACAGATTCATAGTCGCCGGGAGCAGCTGTTCGGATAATCGGTAATTTTTTAGACATCGCATTGATGAATCTAGCAGGGAAGCAGCCGTGAGGTGCGTAAGTAAGTTAAAGAAAGACGCCCCGGCAAAACCGGGGCGTCTAATGAATCAAAAGGATTCAGATGGCGTTAGCCACCAATCTTGTCAACAAGCATGAATGCCGAAGCACCACGGTTGCCTTGATCACCAGCTGCAGTAACTGTAATTACTTCACCTGCTGGGAAGCCAGTTCCTCCAACTTCAGTCTGAATTTCAATGTCAGCAGTGACAATGAAGCCACCGTGGTCATTTGCAACAGCATCACCGAGTAGGAAGTCAAACTTACCTGGCTTGGCGGAAACTGAGATGAGTTCACCAGCACTGAAACCACCACCAATTACGGTGATAGATGCTGAACCGGCTGTGATTTCGGCTGCACCGGTCGAAGGACCGCTAGCATCGAACACAACAATTCCGGCGATCAGAGTCGTGCCATCGGAACCGTCAGCGCCAGCGGCACCGTCGGAACCATCAGCACCGGCTGCGCC
>CAVOCL010000300.1:0-3133 GCA_963694185.1 Dehalococcoidia bacterium | reverse complement strand
AAAAGCTTTTGAAGTAGCTCGGTTGTTGTACGGTTCGGGCCTATCTGGATCGAGCCTGATTGATTCGTTGTAGCACTCGATGGCTTGATCGTACCTTTCCATGTGATGATGAAATACCCCTATCCAGTAGTGGGTAATCGCTTCTTCGGGGGCTATTCGGACAGCTTCCTCAAAGTCCTTCATTGCCTTATCCGTCTGTCCAAGAGTTAGTCGAGCCTCGCCGCGACTGAAATATGATTCTGCTGGTTCTGGATTAAGGCGGATGGCGGCGTCGAAGCTCTTTACGGCGTCATCGAGCTTGCCAAAGGTGCGCTGGGCAACCCCTTTGTGGAAGTACGCTTCGGCGAATTTCGGTTCTAGTTTGATGGCCTGATCGAAGCTATCGATGGCTAGCTAATGTGCGCCCATCGCCGTTAGCGACTGACCACGGGATGCATAGCCCATAGGAAGTTCTGGATTTAGTTCCAGTGATTTGTCGAAAATTTCAACCGCTTTTTGGTGTTCGTCCAGACTCGCGTAGGCAGTACCGAGATTGTGGATAGCGACGGGGTTTTCTGGGTCGACACGAATTGCCTGCTCGTAATTTTCTACTGCTTGCTCGAGTTGTCCGAGATTTTGATACGAGTTGCCTCTGTAGACGTAGACTCCAGTTTCTTCCGGTTGCAGCCGGACTAGCTCGTCCCAGCTTTCGATCGCAGATTCAAACTCCTGCAACTCATCGAGTGCCAATGCTCGAGCGAAATGGCTCTGAACGAAATTCGGATTTAGCTTGATCGATGTCACGGAGGGACTTTTTGAAATCACCGATTTGACCGTAAGAGATGCTGCGATAGTGGAAGAGCAGGAATAGCTGCGAATCTAAGTCGATCGCTCTATCAAACTTTTCGACCGCTACCTCATTCTCATCTCCACGAAGATCCGAAGTGCCTGCCTGAAAGAATGCGAGTACGTATTTCTTTTAAAGATCGCTATTGTTCGAGTATTCGACAATTGCCTGTTCAACTTCGTCTCGGTCGGCAGGGTCCATTTTGCGTGCGACTTCGACGTACTCAACGGCTGGTTCGAGCTTGACGAGCATTGTGTAGTCTTCGAGTGCTCGATCCCTATCACCGAGGGCTAGATAAGCGTTGCCGCGATAGAGGTGGGCCAATCCGGAGCGCTGGTCTAGTTCTATTCCTGCCGAGAGGTGGTCAATGGCTTTTTGGTGGTCGTGAATCGTAATGAACGGTTCTGCCTGATCAAAATGTTGTTCGGCGAGTTCGCGGTTCTTGTTTTTGTTTCGTCCAAACGGCCAGCTACATTCGATCCGAAAGTGCATGTTGAACTCCTGAGGGCTTGCGCAGTCATGATGATGCGAGGTCAGGTTAGCAGAGGCGTATAACTGGATTGACCCAAGGGCTCCGGCTAGTCTGGAATCGGTTCGGGTTCGCCCAGATAGTAGCGCTGGCCGTACTCGATTGCGCATTCGGCCAAGAACTCCATTGTTTCCTCGTTTTGAACGAATTCGGCGATGATTTCTACACCGATATCGTGTGCCAATTTCGACAAGGCGGAAACAAATTCCCTGTCGGATTCGTATTCGATGATTTGGCGCAATGGGGAGGGTAGAGTGGCGACGTACTTGATAGTGATTACCGAGCATTGAAGGAATTTGGATAAAATGCCGCCGCTTTTGAACGGATTTGCCGACCATACGATTAATACTGGTGACGTTGAGATTGCTTATTCGGTGGGGCCTGATAACGGGCCTACGCTGCTGCTTTTGCACGGTGTGACGAGTAGGCGAGATGGATTCAGGGAGGTACTAGATACGCTGACGAAGGACTATCGGGTTATTACGATGGATCAGCGCGGGCACGGCTTTTCAGGGCACACGCCGGGGCATTATCTGACTCCCGATCACGGTCTAGATATCCGGTTCGTTCTCGAAAATGTTTGCAAGGAACCGACGCTTGTGTGGGGGCATTCGATGGGTGGTGCGAATGCAGTTTCTATGGCTGGTGATGCGCCGGAGCAGCTGATTGCTTTGGTTCTGGAAGATCCTGCGATGTTTGGTCGGGTGCGCCCCGCTTCAAACAGCAAGACTCCGTCAAGAAGTCAGTTTCAGGTGAATCTCGAATTGGTCGAAGAAGGCCTCACCACCGAGGAAATGATTGTGCGACAGAAGGCCACAAACCCGAACCAGCCTGAGTGGGTTGCGGCGTGGAAGGCCGATTGTTTGGCGCAGATGGATATCGACCTGTTGCGTATAACGGCAAGCGGTGAGTACAAACACGGCGGTGAGCCTGTCGACGCTCTCGCGAAGATCGGTTGCCCGGTGTTTCTGGTGCAGGCGGATCCGACCGCTGGCGGGATATTACCGGATGACTATCTGGCTGCGATGCTCCCTGATCGTGATGGTTTTTCGACCACCAAGATCGAAGGCGCGGGGCACAACATCAATCGCGATGAGCCTGAGAAGTTGCTGGCGGTGGTAATGCCGTGGTTGGCTGCGCAGGGATAACCTGGGCTGGAGTGCCTCCGGCTCATATAGCTCAGGCACGGCGGATAGAGCGTCCACACTGTCATGCTGAATTTATTTCAGTATCTACCTAACCCCTGCAGCGGTCCGATGACAGTCGGATTCACGATTGCACCAACGGAATCCTGCCGAGACATGGAGCCAGCTCTGGAGCTGCACTGCGCTGCAAAGGGGTGAGAAATATCCTGAAATAAATTCAGGATGACAGAGCGGCGCTTTTCAAAAGGAGAGTGCGCTGTTTTTCTGAATGACAGTGCGACAGCGTGTCACCCGATTGGACGAGAACCCGATACCCTTACTTTGTCGCGAGGAGGACGGGCGGTCGCCGCTGCGCTTTAGGGCGTGGGGGAGGAAAGTCCGAGCACCTCATGGATCAGAGTGCCTGCTAACGGCAGGGCGGGGCGACCCGACAGAAAGTGCAACAGAAAATAAACCGCCCCGATGCGAGCAATCGTGTTGGGGTAAGGATGAAAAGGTGCGGTAAGAGCGCACCGCCCGGATGGCGACATGCGGGGCAAGGTAAACCTCACTCGGTGCAAGACCAAATAGGGAAGCTGTAACCGGATTCGGGTAGCTTCCGGGTTGGTTGCTTGAGCCTGCGGGTAACTGCAG
>CAVOCL010000299.1:0-3135 GCA_963694185.1 Dehalococcoidia bacterium | reverse complement strand
TGAGTTCAGGATGACGGTTTCCTTGCCTGGGACTGGTGCGGTTACATGCTAATCAGGGAGTTGATTAGGTTCATGTCTATTGATTGCCTTACTGCTTGGGCCAGGCGGTCGAATTCGGCTTCCATTGGGAATTCTTGGATTACTGGTTTGGGCAGGTTGTGGGTTTGGGCTGTTGTGTTGAGGAGTCGGCGGAGGATTTCGGGGGAGTCGAAGAGTCCGTGTACGTAGGAGCCGAATACTGGGAGGTGGGGGTGGATGGTGCCGTCGGGCGTTAGCTCCGGGCGGGCATTCGCCCTTGGCCGCTCGTCGCAGTCTCGTCTGAGCCGGGCGTCGTCGAACGACTTGGGCTCGAATGTCTGCGACGCTGCTCTAGCTCCCCCATTCCGGGGGATGACCGATTGTTCCGGGGGGCGTGTGTGCGGATCTACGTTTTCTCGCGTCCCCGCTCCAGGTCCCTCGGCTCCGATGACTTCGCTCGGGAAAGGAGAGGGCGGTGCCGCCGGTGGTTCGTTGTCGTTGGAGATTGCCTCGGCTTCGAGGAGTTTGCTCGGGAAAGGAGTGTCGGCGTCGGAGAGCTGCGCCAGAATTGTTGAGTTGCCGTTTTCGCCTGTTGTTATTCCTGTGTGGATTTCGTAGCCGGTTCCATTGGCTTGTTGGCCTTTTAGGGGGCCGGTTTTCATTTCGGGGATTTCGATGTTTACTCGGCGGGTGGTTTTCTTGGTGTCGAAGATTGTGGTGAGGGGTAGGAGTCCGAGTCCGGGTTCCGATTGGGGTGTTGGGGATTCGGTTGCCTAGGGGTCGTCGAGTTGTTGGCCGAGTATTTGGTAGCCGCCGCAGATTCCTACTACTGCTACGCCTCGGTTTGCGGCTTCGATTACTGCTTTATCGAGTCCTCGGGATTTCATCCAGCGGAGGTCGGCGATGGTGGATTTCGAGCCGGGGATGATGATTATCTGGGCGGTTGTTAGTTCGTGCGGGTTGGTGACGATTCTGATGCGGCAGTTGGCGCGCCGGAATGGGTCGAGAAGTGCGATATCGCCACGGAATCGGTTGATTAGGGTGGCTTTTACTAGGGCTCGTTCTTCGGGTAGTAGGGAGCCGAATACGCCGCCTCGGTCGATGTCGCCGACGAGGATTACGGAGGCTTTTGCATAGGCTGCCATTTTCATGTTCACTATGTCGCGATCGCGGAGATTTACTTCGGCTGGGGAGCCTGCGCCTTCGAGGACGATGACGTCGTATTTCGCTGCGAGTCGGTCGTATGCATCGGTGACTGCTTTCCAGATTTCTGTTTGATCGCCCCAGTATTTACGTGCTTCGAAGCTGCCGATTGGCTTGCCGTTTACGATGACTTGAGATCGGGAGTCGGCTTCGGGTTTGAGAAGCACGGGGTTCATGTCGGTGTGCGGTTCGATTCCTGCAGCTTGTGCTTGGACTACTTGGGCGCGGCCCATTTCTCCGCCGTCGGCTGTGACGTAGGAGTTGTTGGACATATTTTGTGCTTTGAATGGCGCTACTTTGACGCCGTTCTGGGCGAGGATGCGGCAGAGGGCGGCTGCGATGACGCTTTTGCCGACTGAGGTGCTGGTGGGTGATGGTTTGTCATGTTTTTTCGCTGCATTGGGGGGAGAGAGGTTCTGAAATAAATTCAGGATGACAATTGTTCAGGTTCACAAGTAGTTCGCTTGATGTTTAAGAGCGTTCTGTCGAACGTTGATTGCCACGTTGGGGGCCTCCTCGCAATGACAGAAAATAACAATCTTCTTAGACCAGATGTGCGGTGTGGTTTAGGGCTACCAGTTGGTTTGGGGTGTTTGGGTTTGGGTTGAGGCTTAGGACTGTTATGGAGCAGTTGTCGATTACGAGGGTGTCCATTGCGGAGTCGGGGAGATCGAGGAAGGCGGTGATGAGTCCTTTCATCGAGCCTCCGTGGCCGACTAGTACGACGTCGCCGCCTTCTTCGGCAATTTGTGATTCATCGGCCCAGTATCGGGCGCGCACTGGGAGGTTGGATCGCATTTCGCCGCGAGGTGGATCCGTGTGATCGGGTGCGCCGTTAAGCATATGGGCGTACTTTTCTTCGATTTCGTTCGCGAGCATTCCTTCCCATTCGCCGTAGTCGATTTCGAGAAGATGGTCCGACTTGGAGACTGGCATGTTGAACAGGGCGGCGGTGTTGGAGCAGCGCTGAAGCGGGGAGGTCCAGACCTTTTTAACGTCGTAGTTGGCTTTTACATATTCGGCGGCTAGTTTTGCTTGCGCTGCGCCTTTTTCGTTTAGTGGCTGGTCGTTACGCCCTTGTTTGCGTCGTTCGACGTTCCAGTTTGTTTCGCCGTGTCGAATCAAAATCAGTCGGGTCATGCGTGCTCCGTGCTGTATTGGAATATTTTGTATCGGTAATTGCCTGTTGGTGAACCGATACCAAGCCTACATCGAAGAATCATCCTTTAGAGGGATGCGTTGGGTTTGGTTGGTGGTAGTGTTGTTTACGATTTAGATTAGTGCGCTCGATTGAAAATGCTTGTTGGTGATGGAGATTCGTTCATGGGTACCGGACCGATTATTTCATCTACAGGAGTGATGAAGACCTACCGATCGCGGGACGTGGTGGTAGAGGCTCTGAACAACGTCGATTTCGAGGTTATGCCCGGCGAGATGGTTGCTGTGATGGGGCCTAGTGGCTCGGGCAAGACCACATTGTTGAACTGCATGTCGGGTTTGGATTCGATTGACGGCGGCGATGTGAGTATTGCGGGTCAGTTGCTGCGCACGATGTCGGATGACGCTTTGAGCGATTATCGGGCGACTTCGATGGGCTTTGTGTTTCAGGCGTACAACCTGTTGCCGGTGTTGAGTGCTCAGGAGAATGTTGAGCTTCCGCTGGTTTTGGCAGGTACTTCTCAGAAGTTGGCGCGTGAGCGTGCTGCGGAGAAGCTGGATTTGGTTGGCTTGAGCGATCGTGGAGATCATTTGCCGGCTGAATTATCGGGTGGTCAGCAGCAGCGTGTTGCTATCGCACGGGCGCTGGCGAACGATCCGGCGATTGTTTGGGCTGATGAGCCGACAGGAAACCTGGACTCAACGAACGCATCCGAGATTATGGATTTGCTTACTCGACTGAACAAGGATCAGGGG
>CAVOCL010000298.1:0-3145 GCA_963694185.1 Dehalococcoidia bacterium | reverse complement strand
ACGAAAACGCCCAGTATCGAACTGACAGTTGCCGTTTTTCTTGCCTTCGCAAGGGAACCTACGCCGCCTGCGATTCGAATTGCAATTAGCGCCAGGATGATCATCGTTGCGCCAGCCCAGATGCCTCGTTCCATGCCGGTTAGCAGGTACGAAAGCGGGAACAACCCTGGGAGTGTTCCAAACGAAGCAACTTCTTCGCTGTACGGAATCTGTGCGTCAGTAATCGAAATTCCGACCAGTTTGAGAACGAGCAAATTCAGCGGTATCGGAACGCCTAACAAAGCCGTAAATAACAATGAGTAGGCAACACCGATGAGGAAGTACATCGAGGCTATGAATTTTCTTCGATAATAGGTTCCGGCCCGAACTGCGAACCACGACGCCACAATTCCAGATACGACCGCTGAAGGAGCCAGCGCGGTGAACGCTCCGAGATTCAGGCGAAATACATCGTAGTCGGCACGTGTGCCAGGAATTTCAACCTGATCCTGCATTTCGATCAATACGGGTATCGCGATTCGAGTCGATATATCGAGATAGTACGCGGCTATCGCAATCGCAGTTCCAAGTGGCAGCATCACCCAGATTAATCGACGGTTCAGCTTGTTCTCGGCAGATTTCCGCTCGTTCTCCATCGCGAATTGTTCATCGAGAGATTTTTCGAGAAGTCGTTCAACCAATTGAGGCTCCGGCCGGATGATTGCTGTGTAGAGAGCGCATACAGAAGCGCTAACTGAACAATACGAAAACCGCCAAACGGGTTTTACTGCATTCGGAACCAGTCGAACAGCAGTTTAAATATACCGAGCGGACCGAACATAATCACCACAACAGCAACGCTGCTCACAATAGCTGTAGTCGCAGTGGTTCGGCCAAGGCTGAATCGATCACTATTGGGGCCCATGTATCGGAACACCGCAGCGGCCATCAACATCGATCCTGCCCCTGCCCAGAACGCTTGCTTCATACCCGTCATTGCGTAGTTCAACACGAAGAACGGAGTACTCCACACCCAGGATGAGAATGCCTCGCCGACCGAGTTCTCTGAGAACGTCAGGCCAACGACGTCGAGAATAAACAGGTTTGCAGGCAGGAGCAATCCAACAAAAAATGGCATTAATGCTGCGTAGATCAGAGCGGACATGATCAAGGGCAGGAATCGCCCTTCCCTGCCAGCCACCGACGTGGCAATCAGTCCAGCGCCGAGCATCGCTAAGCCACCTCCAACTATTGGCGCAGGTGCAAGCTTAAGGATGTGCGAGAAGTTGGGTCGGTGAAGTACGTACTGCCAGTCGGCGTCGTCTATTGCCACGATGATGTTGACGTATTGAACTATCAACGCCATGGCGATTCCGAACGGGATGAGCGCAATGGCCATGCCAAATCGACGACGTCGATCTTCTTCAAATCGGCTTTCTTCGATCTGGTCACGTTCGACGTGGGTTTGTCGAAATGGTGATCGGCCGGACGTTGAAGGGTTGCTCTGCATCCGATCAACGATAGCACTTACCAATGCAGGCGTTGTAACGATCTTGTGACATCAAGCAGCGCTTGAAACGGCAATTTGGCCCGACGGATGTCCGAAGATCGGTGATATCCGGTGTATACGGGTGCTACCGCTGCTACACTCCGCCCGATTCCTGTTTTCCCGGCTGCTTGCAAGCCCGATCAATCCCAGAGGCGATTCCCTATGAAAATCACAGATGTGCGAATGGAAATGTTCAAGTGGCCGCGAGCCGTGCCGATCACAAACGGCCTGTACACATACACGCACAATCTGCTGAATATCGTGGTGATCGAAACTGACGATCCCGATATTCAGGGAATCGGTCTTGCTGGTGGTATCGAATCCACGCCCGAAGTTGGCGCAGCTTTTATCGAACATTTCAAGAAGGGCATCATTGGGCAGGATCCCCTAAACAACGAAGCCCTGTGGCATGCGATGTGGCGACCGAAGCTGGTAGGTCGACGCGGCATTTCCACTCGCATCATCGCTGGAATCGATATTGCGCTTTGGGACATCAAGGGCAAGGTCGCAAACATGCCGGTCTACAAGTTGCTTGGTGGCTTCACGAACAAGGTCGATACCTACATCGCTGGCGGGTACTACGAGGAAGGCAAAGGTCTCAAAGAGCTAGCGCAGGAGATGGAAGACAACGTTCGGCTGGGAGCTCGGGCTGTGAAGATCAAGGTCGGTGCCGTTTCGATCAACGAAGATATCGAGCGTGTGCGGGTCTGCCGAGATGCGATCGGACCCGACGTACGGCTGATGGTCGACGCCAACAACGCTTATCGGCACTACCAGGCGATCGAATTTGCGCGCAAAGCTGAGCAGTACGATCTGTTCTGGTTTGAAGAGCCGGTTGAACCGGACGACTATATTGGTCAGGCCGAAATCACCCGGGCGACGTCGGTGCCGATAGCTGCCGGTGAAAACGAGTACACCCGGTACGGATTCAGGGACATGATCAACCATCGCGCTGTAGATATTCTTCAGCCCGACGCCCTGATTCTTGGCGGAATCACCGAATTTATGAAAGTCGCTGCATTGGCGCAGGCGAACGATCTCGACGTTGCTCCGCACGGTGCGCAAGAAGTTCACATTCATCTCGTGGCAGCGGTGCCGAACGGACTCATCCTTGAGTACTACCGTGAATCGGTGAACCCGATGCACGGCAAGGTGTGGGAGCACGAGCTGGTGATCAAGGACGGATACGTCTACACCCCGGAGTTACCCGGCCTCGGACTCACGCCGAAATGGGACACGCTAGCGCCGTATCGAGTGGGCTAGGGGCATATACTCTCGCCCGACTGGGCTTTCGTCTACGCACTGTCGTGTGGGCGAGTCTGCGAAATAACTGGAGAAGCACGAACGAATGCCGAACTTTGATTACGAAGCGCCAACCTCGTTGGCAAGTGCCCTTGAACTACTGGCTCGACCGGGCGAAGTTCGTCCTTTAGCCGGAGGCACGGACATTATCGACCAACTGAAAAGCAACCGTCGAAACGCTGATCTTGTGGTCGACCTGAAACGAATTCCCGAGCTTCTGAACATCGAAGCGAATGGATCTGGCCTGCGAATCGGGTCAGCGGTTTCGTGTACAGAAGTCAACAAGTTCACGATAATAAATGGCGGATACGCTGC
>CAVOCL010000297.1:0-3162 GCA_963694185.1 Dehalococcoidia bacterium | reverse complement strand
CGAACGTTATCTGATGATTTCTCAGCGTTGAATTTCGCCGAGTGCACACCGATTACCGTCAGCACATCAGCGTACTTTTCTTCCAGCTTCCGCAACTGCGGAAGTACATGCATGCAGTTAATTCAGCAGTAGGTCCAGAAGTGGAGGATTACCAGTCGACCGCTCAAATCAGCCAGTGTCAGCGGAGAAGAAGTGTTGAACCACTCGAGGTTTTCTGGAAACTGCGGGGCGTGGATGGTGCCTTCATATTTCGTAGTCATTCCGTGCCCCCTTTTTGCTGAATATAGTTACGGTACTAGTAACAGTGCGCTCAATTGTTGCACGGCCAAGTGCCGAGAACACGGTCGACTACTTTAGGAATAGAAACCTGAAGTTGCCGCTAAATTACGTCGATAAACACCGGTTGAGTCCAGGCTTTTGTGCCCCTGGACGAGTAGACGGTGGCACGAACGTATCCATCGAGCCGAGTCGGCTTGTAAACAGGTGAATTGCTCGTCGATTCGTACAGCAGCCGACCGTGCGCTCCGGTGAACAACGTGGTGTACTTCGCCTGAATACCGTCACTGGGCGTGGTTTCGGGATCGATATCCAGTCTGATTTCACGCTCGTTGGAAACCATGTCACCAATCGTTACGCCCGTAGATGCATAAAAATCGCCAGCCGACATAGCGTCGAGAATATCCTGCTGGCTAAGTTGGGCGGCTTTGACCTGAATCCAACCTCTACCGGGATTGGAAAGATTCGGACTAAATTCGTCTAAATAGTGATGTGCATCATCGACGGCGATGCCCCACACACGTCGGCCCTTGCTGAGCAGGCGATCCCAGATTCCATCGGTGCTCGCAGCGCCACCGCCACCAGTGTTGTGGGTTTCTGGATGGCCGTTAAAGACCTCCATGAACTTGTAGCCTTCGACCTGCATCATGGCTCCGTCATCGAACGCCCAGCGGAAGTTCGGGTGGTTGATCGACGCCATGCCACCAGAAGCGATGATCGCATCGACGTTCGCTTGCATGGCTGTGACGATGTCGGTCGAATTCGAAGCTTCAACCACCTCGATCACGCCGTAGCCGTTCACATGAACCGGCCCACTCGATTCTCGGGAAGTTACCTCTTCACCACGAACCAGGAGCGGCCACTTGGCTTTCTCGGCATCAGTGCCTTCCAGAATCGTCAGATGATTGTGGTCGGAAAGGCAGAGCCAATCGTACCCGTGCTCGTGATACCACTCGGCGACGTGCTCGGGCGAATCATCGCCGTCGCTGTTGGTCGTGTGTGTGTGAAGGTTGCCTTTAAGCCAGCTTTTTGTAGTCATCGCCAGATATTACAGATCATTTGGCTCAACTGAACCCGCAAATGTCGTTGACAGCGATCATTCATGACGAGAGACTCCGGCAATGTCTCAGACCGCACAAACAGCAAGCCCTCAATTTCGAACGTTGTTCCCCGACTACTGGCGGATCGACAGTCTGGTTCGCGCCGAGGTAATTGAGCTTTCTGATGAGGTGCTGGACTGGACTTCGGATCGGTGGGGATGGTCGGGCTGGAGCATTCGTCAACAGGCGAGTCACATGGCCTCGGTGCCGCTCCGGTGGGTCATTGGCCGATGGGGCGATCAGCTATTCGGGGATGATCTTCCGATGTCAAACGAGCGCTTTGCTGCGTTTGATTCTTCAAAGTTTGACCGGCGCCTTGACGATTCTGTGTACTGGAAGATCGAAGACATTCTTGGTGCCATGGATGAGGCGATTGGGATTTCGAGGCGGGTATTGATCGACACGTCTATCGAGAAGGCTCGATCTATGGTGGTGTACCGAACGCCCACCGAGCAGTGGGAATTGATGCGCACGGTTCACCCGGACGGCATTTCGGCGAATCCAGAGACGGGCAAGATGACAGGAATGGATTTAGTGGCGACGTTCCGTCACATTCTGAACGAGTTCTACACTCATTTATTTAACGTTCAGCGGGCTAAGATCGCTCTGGGAATCGAGCCGATAGTGAAGTTACCGGACGCCGGTTATCACACCGCTGCTGGCTGGGATTCCGATCTCCCTGAGTTCGGCGCGGCACGAGCAGATATCGAATAGTTGGTTAGCGAGCTAGTTACCTAAAGCAGGGAGTTCATAGAGATGGCGAAACGAAGAGTGTTAATGACCGGTGCGAGCGGATATATCGCTTCGCTGATGCTGCCGACCATGCGTGAATATTTCGATATGACTCTGGCCGATGTATCGGACACCGACCGAGCCGGCAACAAGATCGAGGGAGTGCAGATCACCGATTTCATTGATCCTGACCGATCAAAGTACGCTCATCTTTTCGAAGGGATCGATGCGGTAATTCATCTGGCGTTCAAACCGCACACTCCTCGCGGCGCTGAGGCCGAGAAGGCGCCCATTGACCGCTTCGACAACGAGCACGCAAACGTGCAAATGGCGAACAATATCTATCGCTCAGCTTATGACGCAGGTGTGCGCCGACTCGCAATTGCCAGCTCGAATCACGCCGCCGACTGGTACGAGCACTCGCTAATTCACAATCGCAAGATGGACATGGTGCGTCCTACTGATTTCCCGATTTCCGACAACTTCTACGGCTGGGCCAAAGCGGCTTATGAGCTGCTGGCGTTTCCGTACGCGTGTGGTGAATTCGGCAGGAAGCTTGAGACAGTGATGCTTCGAATCGGCTTTACTCGGCCGATCGTGGCTGAGCAGTATCTTGGCGATTCGTCGATGTCCGAGCAGACTGCGGGCGGTATCGCCGAGTTCAAACGCAATCTCGGTGCTTACATCAGCCCCCGTGACATCATGCAGCTGTTCACCAAGGCTATCGAGGCTCCGAATATCGAGAACGAGCATGGCGTTCCGTTCGTTGTTGCGTACGGCTGCAGCGACAACACCCGGCGTTTCTGGTCGTTGGAGACCGGTCGCAAGTATCTCGACTACCAGCCTGAAGACGACACCGAGGTTCTGTACGCCAAAGAAGTTGCCCAGCTAATTACGGGCGCGGGAACCGAAGTGCGCGGGGGTAAGGTCGGGATTTAGCCACGAACTTGGATTCAGCTTCGACGCTATTTGTCCAATATTCGAACGGTTCCCTCGTCCCCGTCTACTTCAATTTGTTGGCCATTTCTGATCGCGCTCGTCCCGATTATGGTTC
>CAVOCL010000296.1:0-3165 GCA_963694185.1 Dehalococcoidia bacterium | reverse complement strand
GATTGGCAGTTGCCTGCGTTCTCAGGGGGCACCAATGATCTTGCCAAGTTCATGATGACTGCGGTGCCCTTCGAAATACTCGCCGAGCACGAGCAGAGTCTTGTTGAACACTATGCCGAAAATCTCAAGGCTCGCGGCGTTGGCGATTACTCGTTCGACGAGTGTTGGCGTGACTATCGTCGAGCGCAGGTTGCTACGTTCGGCAACTATGCGATCGGCTGCTACGAAACGTCGCCAGACGGTGGGTTGATCGAATCGTCAGGCGATTCGACGCACGCCGTCATCAAGGCGCTAACGCTCGCCGACCCGGTCGAACTGGGCCGATTCCTACCTTAGTTGTAGGTCTTGACCGGATATTCCACCAACCTGCCCGCTATTACTTCGTCTTTGAAGGTTGGCTAAACAGCGCAAAACTCGCCGAGTATCCGTGCAGGAACGTCTGATCGCCCACTGGTCCGATCTCGCCATTCGAGAAGAACCCGGCGATCGGTATGTCGGCCACCATATCGGTAAACATCGTCGTGTCGTGATCAGGTGATCCGTAGAGGTACTGACCACGTCCGAGACAGCTGAACAGCAGGGCGGAAGCGGGAATATCGCCTTCATCGAGATTATCTATGTATTCCTCAAGCATCATCCGCAAATCTTCGTCAGCGGCCTGGGCGTCTCGAACGAAGAACTGGACAACTTGTCCCTCCTGAACGAGTTCACCTATCGCAAGGGTGCCATCTTCTTCGTCGGCTCCCAAAACATTTCTAATAAGAAACTCGCCATCGCTTTTTTCCTGCGGAAGGCGGTCCATGATGATGCCGATCTGCAAAGACCGACGGATTAGGCGTTTTTCGCGTGTTTCAGCAGCATCGAATAAATCGCGCAGTACTTCGAGCGGAGTTTGATCGCCAAGTTTGGAAATGACGTTGATCTCGGACTTCGTGACGACCAGCGGTTCGCCGATAGGACGGCAGCCCTGAGCCACGATAGTCTCTACGGCTAAATCGCCTGTGAAGGCAACGCCAACAGCACCAGATCGAACAGATTTGTCGTTAATAAACAGCGCATTTGCGCCTGGCTGTCCGCCACCACTGGCGAGTCCGCCAATTTTTACGGCGTCAGAGAATGCAAAATCGAGCCCGGCTAGCAGATGATCGCTACGAAGCGTGAACGGATCGGGTAGCAGCATTATTGCGGGGCAATCTTCAGGTCGAACACCGAGCAATGAGTGCCACTCGTCAGGCCCTGCATCGGGTCTTGGGAGTTCATCCTGATTCAGATGAAAAGCGGTGAGATCGACTCCCGGCAACACTGCTGCCGAGATCGCAATCCCGGGTCGGCGTTCCACTTCTTGTCCGCCGCCGATGACACCAGCTGCTGAACAGCCGATGAGTACTTTCGCCCCAAGGGCTTCAGCGAGTACTTCTGGTGCCACAAAATACGAAGGCGCGTGGTGAGACGATATGAATACCACTGCCAAATCTGGATGTTGACCATCCAAATTCGCAAGTATTTGTTCAGATGCCTGGGTGACCGCCTCTGTGAAAGAGGGCGAATCAGATACGGTAGAACTCCATTGCAAGTCTTGCTACTCCCGTCCCGAATCACCTCACGGTTTCATCGGGATGTATCCAGTCAGTCTGCACCGCCACAACGTTCTGAATTGCCGACGGTGCAAAACTGGATAGCTCTACAGGGTCGGCAGAACGGCGGCGGCCGCAGCGACAGTCTTGTCTATATCTTCATCAGTGTGTGCTGAAGAAAGGTGAATCCGGCCATTTGAAGACAGCCTGATGCCTTGTTTCAACATCTCTTTGGCGAACCGTGTGTACTTGCTGTCATCGCAATTACGGGCATGGTCTCGCCAATTCGTTATTTCTTGTTTCGTTGTGAACGATATAGCGAATACCGACCCTACACCTTGTACATGTAAGTCGGACTCTAGCGATTTTGCGACGTCTTGGAGTCCTTCCATTAAGCGTAGCCCTTTGCCATTTAGATCGTCGTAAAACTCGTCACCACGGTCCAGAATGTGCTTGAGCGATGCGTAGGTAGCCGATATCGACATGACGTTGGAATTGAAGCTTCCACCGTGATAAACCGTGCCATCCCCGATCAAGTCCATGATTTCACGCCGTCCAACAATCATGGCGATTGGGAAGCCTCCGGCCATTGACTTGGCGTACACCGCAAGGTCTGGGGTAATTCCCAAAATCTCCTGCGCACCTCCTCGTGCGACACGGAACCCGGTAATCACTTCGTCGAAAGCCAGCAGGGTACCGTTTTCTTTACAGAGCCTTTGGAGAGCCTCCAGGAACTCGGGTGAAGGAACGATGCAATTCGTGTTAGCGAGGATCGGCTCCATAATCACGCCGGCTATTTCGCCTTTATGGTCGGCGAACGCCTTTTCGAGATATCCGACGTCGTTCCACTGGCAAATAACCAGTCCGTCGGCGGTCGCTTGATCCATTCCTTCCGATTCGCCAACCGCTACGGGCGCATCTTCGGGTCCTGCCTGATCGAGTGGTGGGTGAACGCTCCAGTTCACCGAATCCATCCAGCCGTGATAGTGGCCTTCGAACTTCAGGATTTTTGGTCGACCTGTAAAACCGCGCATGGTTCGAAACAACAGCTGGTCGATTTCAGTTCCCGATGATGCGAAACGGACGGTGGCGTCTTTCATCGGAATCATGCTCAGCGCCATTTCGGCTACTTCAAGTTCCTGCTCGAATTGAGCCGAGAACACGTAGCCCTTCTCCATATCTTCAGCAACCTGCTTGTTGATGAAGTCGGGAGAATGACCGAACAAATTTGGCCCCATTCCCATGATGAAGTCGATGTATTCATTACCATCGACATCCCACATTTTCGAACCTTTAGCGTGGGTAAAGAACAGCGGGACGTCCGCCGGCTCGTTAACCCTGATCTGACTTGAGACACCACCTGCAACAAGCTCTTTCGCCTTATCAAAAAGACGCGCAGATCGTTCGTGATTCATCGAAGTTTCACCTTTGAAAATTTCCTTACTCGAACCGAGTGAGAAAATTGTATCGCCGCGTGGGGCGAAGCGGTTGTGACCTGCCCCCCAATAAGTAGACCAGAGTAAATGTTAGAAACTCTGGTTGATGAAGGGGTTAGAAATGCCAAGAAGGAAACACAGCCCGGAGCAGATTC
>CAVOCL010000295.1:0-3184 GCA_963694185.1 Dehalococcoidia bacterium | reverse complement strand
ATGATCGCTATTCAGGGTCCGACCGCAGTTGAAATCGTCGATAAGCTCACCAGCAACGAAGCATCGAAAATAAGGCGATTTCGTATTGGTGACGCTTCGGTTAGCGGCATTCCGGCCACGCTGGCCCGAACCGGATACACCGGTGAAGACGGCTTCGAAATAGTCGCTGCCGCCGACAGGGGTGTGGAGCTTTGGAACGCGTTGAAAGATGCTGGTGCAACCGAGGCTGGACTTGGCTCTCGTGATGTACTTCGTCTTGAAGCCGGGCTACCACTTCACGGAAATGATCTTTCGGAAGAAACGAATCCGTTCGAGGCCGGATTCGGTCGATTTGCGTCGTCTATCGCCCCCGATTCGATAGCTGCTGATGCCCTTAACGAGATCGCAAAAACCACGCCTCAGCGTGCTCTCGTTGGGTTCAAAATGACCGGTCGGGGCATCCCAAGAACGCACCTGAACATCCTCTCAAACGACGTATCGGCAACCAGCGATGCAAACTCAATCGGAACGGTGACCTCGGGTACCCATTCACCCATTGTTGACGGTGGTATTGGCATGGGCTACGTTGAGCAAAAGTACTCTGCGATTGGCACCCAGATCGTGATCGACGTTCGTGGGCGGCTGGTTGAAGCGGAGATAGTTGAAATGCCCTTTTATAAACGCGGTTAGACTCACCCGTCTTATCGGTTTGTTGCCACGAAATACGCCGAATTAAAAAAGCCTAGCTTCAGGAATTGGAACGTACATGTATCCGGACGATCTCAAATACTCAAAAGAGCACGAATGGGTGCGAATGAACGGCAATATCGCTGAGGTTGGCGTGACGGTGTTTGCGCAGGAATCGCTAGGCGACGTTGTGTTCGTCGATCTGCCAGAAGTGGGTACCGACATTGAGCAGTTCGCAAAGTTCGGTGAAATCGAATCAGTGAAAGCGGTAAGTGATCTCTTCTCGCCTGTTGGCGGCAAGATCGTTGAGGTCAATTCGGAAGCCACCGATAATCCTGAGTCTGTGAATACAGAGCCCTACGGTATTGGTTGGCTGATCAAGATTGAGCTATCCGACACGGCTCAGCTTGATGGGCTGATGGACGCAGCAACCTACGAAGCGACATTGGACTAGCAATCACTTTAATGGCTTCTGTAAATTCTTCTGTAAACACCTCCGTAAACCACCCATACATTCCATCTACCGACTCTGAGCGAGCAGAAATGCTTGGCGTAATCGGGGTCGATTCGCTCGATGGTCTGCTTGGCGACATTCCTGTCGAGCACAGGCACCCTTCGTTGAATCTTGCTCCCGGACTTTCCGAGCAGGAGCTTTCTTCGGTATTCGGCGCGATTGCCGCCGAGAATGCATCGTCTTCGAACGGGTACATCTCGTTTTTGGGCGCGGGCGCTTACAGCCACTACATTCCATCGACCGTTCGAGCCATCTTGCAACGTGGCGAGTTCGTAACCGCCTATACCCCGTACCAGCCTGAGGCTGCGCAGGGCACTTTGCAGGTTGGATTCGAGTTCCAGACGATTATTTGCCAGTTGACCGGAATGAAAGTTGCCAATGCCGGGATGTACGACGGGCCAACGGCGTTTGCCGAGGCATGCCTGATGGCTGCTCGGGTAACCAAGCGGAATCGAATCGGGGTGCTTTCTACTACCGATGATCGTTTGCCCGACACGCTGCGGGCGTATTCGAAGTACCAGGGAATTGAGATCGTTTCGATCGCACCTGACGCCACGGAAATTCCTGATGATCTGGCTTGTATTGGTATCCAGAGTCCAAACTTTTTCGGCCAAATCGAAGACGTTGAACGGCTTACAGATCTTGCTCATGCAAACGGTGCGTTGTCCATTGTCCACGTAAATCCAACAGCGTTAGGCATGTTCAAGGCACCCGGTGAGTTCGATGTCGACATCGTTACCGCGGATGGTCAACCGCTTGGCGTTCCGATGGCATTTGGCGGTCCGTATGTTGGGCTATTCGCCTGCAAGAAGGCGCACATCAGGCAGATGCCGGGTCGAATTATTGGCCGCACGACCGACACGAAGGGGCGTACCGGATACGCGCTCACGCTTCAAACCCGTGAACAGCACATTCGCCGTGAACGTGCCACCTCGAATATATGTACAAGCACGCAGTTGATTGGGCTGATGGTTACTGTTTATGCCGCAACTCTCGGCAAGCAGGGCATGAAGGACCTGGCGAATCTCTGCTACCAGAAGGCCCACTACGCAGCCTCCGAAATCAACCAGCTAGCTGGGTTTTCTGTGAGCGGCAAGGGCACGTTCTTTCATGAGTTTGTTGTTACGTGTGCGGGTGATCCTGCGAGGATTAATGCGGCGTTGTTGCAGAGGAAGATCATCGGGGGGCTTGATATTTCTGAGCGTTCAGACAACGGGATGCTTGTTTGTGTGACAGAGACAAGCTCGAAGGCTGATATCGATAGATTGGTTGCGGCTTTGAGCGAGATCGGAGTCACAGCATGACCATTTCTACAGGCGCAGGTGACATAGATCGCCGATTGCTGATGGATCGTTCGGTTTCTGGGCGCAGGGCGTTTACGGTTTCTGAATCGGACGTGCCGGAACAGGTGCTGCCCGACTCGACACTTTTGCGTGACGATGTCGAGCTTCCCGAAGTCTCGCAGCTTGAAGTCATCCGCTACTTCTCGGTGTTGAGCCAGTTGAACTTTTCGATCGACACGAATTTCTACCCTCTTGGGTCATGCACGATGAAGTACAACCCGAAGATCAACGACGAATTGTCGAATCTGCCGGGCCTCGCCGATATTCACCCGCTTCAGCCCGAGGAAACTGTTCAAGGGGCGATTCGCCTGCTGAAGAATCTTCAGGACGATCTTGGCGAGATAACAGGCTTGCCTGGTGTTTCTCTGGCTCCGCTTGCTGGTGCTCAGGGTGAATATGCAGGTTTGCTGATCGCTCGTGCCTATCACGAGGCTCGCAACGACTCGGAACGTGTGGTCGCCATCATTCCCGACTCTGCGCACGGCACCAACCCGGCATCAGCTGCAATGGCTGGCCTGGAAGTGGTGACTGTTCGTTCTGACGATCAGGGCAACGTTGATGTTGATAATTTGCGAGAGCTCGCCGACGGTCGAACCGCTGTATTTATGCTGACGATCCCGAGTACTTTGGGTCTGTTCGAGCCGAATATTCTCGAAATCAC
>CAVOCL010000294.1:0-3189 GCA_963694185.1 Dehalococcoidia bacterium | reverse complement strand
GTCACCTTTTTCATCGAAGCGCCAACCATAATGGCCCTGCGCAAGCTTGCCTCGGAAAACACCGCTTCATCGAGATTCGCACCCGAAAAATCCGCCCGATCCAGAAGAGCCCGAGTGAAATCACGCCCTCGTAAATCACGACCCGAAAGATCAGCACCCTTCAAATCGAGCTGCTCAGGCGAATTAGCGCGGTGCCACGCGGTAAGATCCTCAGCGGTGCCGTTCAACAATTCAAAATGTTCAGGGTTCATTCCACGATTATGTGGCCAGAACAACCCCGAGTCGAATCTATCCGTGAGAGTTCTGTCGTATTTCACAAACAATCCGGATATTCATCGAAATTGAAACACCTTTGAAACACGTTTCCGATAATTTAGTTTGTGGATGATCGGCCAGCGCAGATTTAGCTGGCTATCCGAAGACGCAGTTCGCAAGTAAAATGCTCGCTGCGCAAAATATGGAACGCTCCTCAGACCCCGTCGGTCTGACCGGCAAAACAGCATGGTGCCCACTCAGGGAAAGAAGCACGAGGAACAGCAATAATGGCCTACATAGCCGAATATATTTGGATTGATGGCACCCAGCCAACCGCCAAGCTGCGGTCGAAGGCACAGGTGTTCGCCGATGGTAAAGAGCCCGGCATCTGGGGATTCGATGGATCCTCAACCAACCAGGCCGCCGGCGATCAGTCCGACGTGGTTCTGAACCCGGTTCTGGTCGTTTCCGACCCCATCCGAGGTGGCGACAACAAGCTCGTCATGTGCGAAACACTGCTCACCGATATGACACCGCACCCCACGAACACTCGTGCAGCTTGTGCAACATCGGCCGAACAGTACGGCAGCCTCGACACATGGTTTGGCCTTGAGCAGGAATACACCTTCTTTGAAGGCAACGCTCCGCTCGGCTGGCCCGACAACGGCTTCCCGGCACCACAGGGTGGCTACTACTGTGGCGTTGGCTCCGACGAAATCTTTGGTCGTGAAGTTGTAAACGCTCACCTCCAGGCATGTATCGACGCCGGACTCCACATTTCAGGCATCAACGCTGAAGTTATGCCCGGACAGTGGGAATTCCAAATCGGCCCGATTACCGCTCCTGGAATCGGTGACGAAATGTGGCTCGCTCGATGGTTGCTCTACCGAATTGCCGAAGATTTCCTTGGCCCTAAGGGCATCCCGATTTCAGCAACGCTCGACCCCAAGCCTGTTGCAGGCGACTGGAACGGCGCAGGTTGCCACACCAACTTCTCGACCAACGAGATGCGTGAGTCGATCGACGCTTGTACCGCAGCAGCCGAAGCACTTGGTGCTGAAGGCAAGCCAGCACTCCACATGGCCGGATACGGCGCAGGTGTGGAACTACGACTAACTGGTGAACACGAGACACAGAAATACGACCAGTTCTCATATGGCGTATCCGACCGTGGCGCTTCAGTTCGAATCCCATGGCAGGTCGCCAAGGCCGGCAAGGGTTACATCGAAGACCGTCGCCCTAACGCCAACTGCGATCCCTACGTCGTAGCTCAGCTGGTAATCGACACCGTCTGCTCAGCAGCTACCAAGTAGCTCCAGAGTTCAATAAGACTCCCAAAAAAGGGGATGGCTTCGGCCGTCCCCTTTTTTTATTGCAGCAAAAAGTTTAGCTGTCATTGCGAGAAGTCCGACGCCAGCCTGCCCTGAGCGAAGTCGAACGGGTGGCAATCACGTTCAACATTGAACATCCCTTCAAATCAGCCTCATTCCGTCTCACTCCGACAACTCGAATCTCATCCTGAAGTTCTCGAAGGGCGACAACTGATCGCAATCGCCCCCGCAATTCCCCGCGAAGCCCCGCAGTCATCAGATATCCTGCGCTGCCATCCACCCCCACCCGAATCCCATCACCCGGTAAACACGAAATCGCAAGACTCCGAAATATCCACTACGGCTGGTACGTCGTTCTTGGCACCGCGATCATGCTGTTCGGCGGCGCTGGATCACGTTTTTCGTTTGGCGTATTCCTAAAACCAGTCACCGAAGAATTCGACTGGAGCCGAGGCTCGCTAGCCGGAGCGCTGGCCATTGCCGGACTCGCCACCGGAGCCCTACGACCCGTCGCAGGAATGCTCGCCGACCGATACGACCCGAAGAAAATCGCAGCAAGCGGCGTTCTAGTCGGCGGACTCGCCCTCGCCGGAATGTCTCTCGTCCAAGACCTGTGGCACGTCTACGTCTTATTCGTAATCATGGGCATCGGCGGCACACTTGCATCACCCGGAGCCGTCGCAAAAATCGTTGGCGCATGGTTCACACGCAGACGAGCTCTGGCGATGTCGGTGGCAGGTACAGGCTCAGCCGTCGGGGAATCAGCCATGGTGCCCATTACGGCGCTAGCAGTAGCATTTCTGGGCTGGCGCGAGGGATACATGATCCTATCGGGGATAATGCTGGTACTCATTCTGCCGCTGGTGATCATTCTTCTGAGAAGCCGACCCGGACCCGGCCAGCACGCCGACGAAAAAGACGAAGCAATACTGAACGGCGATGAAAACGAAGTTTTCACGAAGGGTTCCGCAAACCCGAATATCGGCCTGTCGCTAGGTCAGGCGTGCCGAACAGGACTCTTCTGGCGACTCACTATTGGCTTCTTCATATGAGGCTACACAATGGGCTTCGTGAATGCCCACTTCGTCGCTTACACGACAGACTTCGGCACCACAGCTATCAACGGTGCGTACGCGCTTGCGACTGTGGGAGTAGCGGGAATCGCAGGCGGGCTTGGCTTCGGATTTCTTGCCGATAAATTCGGACGACGGCCGCTTTTATCAATCGCGTTCATGATGCGAACTATCGGATACGTCGTTCTTCTCATGGCAACCAGCCTCCCCGGTGCGATAGTCGGAATCGTGATCATCGGAAGCTCGTGGACATCGGTGATTTCACTGACCGGTACCGTAAGTTCCGACGAATTCGGACTGCGTCGATTAGGAACGATAATCGGTACCATGTTCATGGTCATGCCGATAGGTGCTTCAACCGCAGTCTGGCTGGCGGGTCAGATCTACGATTCAACAGGAAGCTACGAGTACGCCCTCTGGATCAGCCTCGGAATGGGATTAATAGGTTTTATATCTATCGCAATGCCAACCACCGGCATATCCAAGAAAATCTGGCCCCAATTGCCGCAGGCTGGGTAGAGCGAAGCGAC
>CAVOCL010000293.1:0-3212 GCA_963694185.1 Dehalococcoidia bacterium | reverse complement strand
GGCGTGAACCTTGGGATTTGATCCGCCGAGAGTCTTCCACAGCGGCTCGTCGTTGGCCTTTGCCTTGAGATCCCACAGTGCCACATCAAGCACGGCGATAGCGTCGTTCACAACTCCATCGTGCCCAACCTTGAACGCCCGATCGACCATACGTTTCCAGAGACCGGTTACATGCCGTGGATCTTCGCCCATCAGCATGCCCTCGACCATCGATTTGATCTGAGGACCGGCTCCGCCGCCGCCAAACGAAACACCTGTTAGTCCCTCATCTGTGAACAGTTGGAGAACGTTCGAACTGCCTCTTATCCGCCCAGAAGGAGAGTTTGCATCTCCCATACGTCGGGTATTTGCAAATTCATAAAGGGTTATTGAGTATCCGGTTATCTTCATCGTGGTTCCGTAATCAGTGAAGGTTCGCTCGGTGAATCGCCAAAATTTGCGCTGTCTAAATTGACGCCGAACGATATTTGTTGCCGCGGCTAGCCGCCCGAGTTTAGGCACCGTGCCCTAGGCGGTCAACGGCCACGGGCGGCATATGTAGCGAGATGCACGAACCCGGCGCATCTGAAAATCGCCTGAAATCTGCACTAACTCCTAACAGCCAGTTAACAGGCCTTATTAGTACCGTTAATTAACTGATAAAAGCCGCTCAGGTTTCCGGCGACCGAATAGTTGATCGAAAATCTGGGCACGCCATACATTTCTGGAGTCCGAAATGCGTCGCCCGTCTCTGATCGCTCTCATAGCCGTCACCGTCCTATTTGTTGGAGCAGCTCTGCCTGCCCGAGCAGCCGATCCCGTTGGTGAAAACGGTGTCATGGTGATTCTTGTTGATGAAGGTGCCTCACCTGTTCAACGTGACCTCGATGCAGCTGAAACCGTTGCAGTGACGATGGCACGTGGCACAAGCGCCGGAACAATCGGTGCCGCTTCTTACGGTGTAAACATCACCGAGATCGTCACTGCTGATTCAGGACCCAGTGGCACAAGACTCGTTGACGATGTAATTACCGCAGTTCGATCCATGGACATCGGACCGGCTCGCTCCGATCAGTTCGCCGCACTAACCGATACGTTCGCATTCCTTTCACGAATCGACGCAGTTTCTGGTTCGAGAGTTGCATTCATTACTTCGGGTCGAATTCTGGGTGAATCAGAGAGCACCAGAGACCGACTTCGCAGTGTTGCCGATTTGTACGCATCCGAAGGTTGGATGATCGACGTAATTGCTCTTCCTTCTACTGAACCAATTTTGCGAGACCTGATGAGCGGACTTGCAATTGTTTCTGGCGGTGAGTTCTACGACACAGGTACAGCCGCGGGAATAGCCGCTATATTCGAGGACTACGCATCTCTAACGCTGGCCGACGCAATGGACGTTGAGATGCACGACAACTCGGCTTCAGTTGTAAATCTTGATATTGCACCCCACACAACGGAATTCACCACGGTATTCGTACGCCAGAACGAAGAGGTCGACGTTGCCGTATTCTCACCGAGTGGTACACGAGCCGCAACCGAGATGGAAAACGTTGAAATTAGCCAGACACCATCGGCAGTCATCGTTCGCATCTACTCGCCAGTTCCGGGTAATTGGACCCTTCAGGGCGTAGGACCTGCCTCCAAGCTGGTAGCCAGCGTCGATATCAACAACCCGCTGGAACTCCGCCTCATCGAACAGCCGCCTCTGCCAGTTGGCGAAGCCGCCATTATCGAGGCCGCAGCATTCAACGGCGAATCAGCTCAGCTTCTTTCTGGAGCCGTCATTCAGGCGACTATTAGCAAGGCAAGCGGAACAACCGAAATTGTGGCGCTCAACGACAGGGGAGAAGATGGCGACCGGATCGCTGCCGATGGCATCTATTCCGTTCAACTGAGTGCTCCTAAATCACAGGGCATCAATAACGTTTCGTTGGAACTGTCGTGGACTGACTACACAGCAGTTCTACGAAGCGACACTGCATTCCGAAGCGAGGCGTTCCCGACTCTAAGCCTCACCGAAATCAATGATGTAGATACGGCCCCGGGCAAGTACGCAACCGTGGCCAGAGTTCAGGTTCGAGTTGGCGACTACCCGTTCCTGGTTACTTCTTCCGACATCAGTGCTGTACTGACCGGCACTGGCGGTAAGTTCGAAGCACTCGTTCTATCCGTTGATGAGCCAGAACCGGGCCTGGCCTGGGAATTCGACATCGCCGCGATCATCCCGGAATCGGGTTCGTACGAAGTCGAAGTGATGCTCGATAGCGAATTTGAGGGACGTGCTTATTCTCGCACTGCACCTATAGCGACATCGACGGCAACAATTGTCGAAGAGCCAGAACAGATTCTCGGCTTGCCAATTTGGGTTGTTGCTGCTGTTGGTGGACTACTTGTTGTGATTGCAGGATTCACACTATGGATCTCACGTAAAACAGCACCATTCGGCTTCGTCGTCGATGATGCTGATCGCATTGTTGTCGACTTCTCACAACTCAAGCGAAGCTTCATAAAGCGACTGCTTGCGAAGAACACCGTTGATGCTTCTGAAATTGCCGATCTGCCGTTCAGTGGTGGTACGTTCAAGTTCAGTGGCGACAAGGTGAAGCTGGTGCACAAACGTGCGATTGGCGACCCTTCAATGCGAGTAAACAGCCGGCCTGTTGGCCCGGTAGTCGATCTTGGCGAGAACGTTTGGCTGGGTGTCGGTGGACGCCTACTTTCGTTTCAACTCGATAGCAGAAGGTCTGCATCCACCGTCACAGAAGACGGTGGATCAGCCGACACCGTAGTTGGCGATGCCGCACCAGCACCAGCTGGTGACTAGTACGTACTGACTGGCTTAACTGACAGTTTCAAATCGAAAACAAAAACGGGCCACTCGCCCAAAAGCGAGTGGCCCGTTTCTTATTAATCGCTATGTCGAACTATCTAGCCATCTGGTGCTAGCGACTAGCTCTCGTTGATTACGATCGTCTCGATCAGGTCGCCGGGTTCCCGGTCGCTCATCGGGTCACGCTCTCGTATCGCCTTCACAACGTCCATACCGCCGGTGACCTTGCCAAACACGGTGTGCTTGCCATCGAGGTGAGGCGTAGGACCAAGGGTGATGAAGAACTGGCTACCGTTCGTGCCGGGGCCTGCGTTCGCCATCGAAAGCACGCCTTCGGAATCGTGACGCAGGTTCTTGTTGAACTCGTCGCCAAAGCGGTAGCCGGGACCGCCTGTACCGG
>CAVOCL010000292.1:0-3213 GCA_963694185.1 Dehalococcoidia bacterium | reverse complement strand
TCGCGTTTGGCCACATGGCTGAACGGTACGGATTCGAGCAGATCGGACTTGCCGGGCTGTCGCCTGAGTTCGAGTCAGGGCCAGCCCAGATCGCTGCGGTGATCGACCGCATGAACGAACTCGGAATTCAACACATCCTGCAAGAGCCTATCGTCAGCAATCGGCTCGCCGAAACCGTTGCCGCTGAGACGGGTGCGGAGCTGCTAGTGCTCCACCCGCTGGAGGTCAGGACAAAAACCGAGGCCGAAGTGGGTGCGGATTACTTCGACATCATGAAAGACAACGCAGTGTCGTTACGCACGGCATTGCGGTGTGGGTAGGGTTAGGATCGGACGCTCAACCACCGAGCTTGAAAAGCTCTAGCCGATGCCATGTGCCGCCAAAAGCGACGCCGTCACGAGCAGTCAACTGGATCGAGTTCACATCTAGCCCATCGCCAAAATCGATATCTTCAGTCATCGATTTGGCTATCGCAACGCCCTCAGGCTCGACCTCGTTCACGATACTCATGTGAGCCCTATACGGGTCATCTCTATAGGCTGGCTTCGACATCGGAGCGATATTCGCAACCAGATCATCATGAAGCGCCTGAATCTCAGGATTTACCGTGAACCCAAGTATCACGCTGTAATCAGGGCCGATGAACTCCATTCCATCGGTACCAAGTACAAACGGATCATGACGAGAGACGACCCTGCGAATGACATCGAGCGTCCCATCGAGGCTGGCGATCGAGTAGAACGTGCCCTTAACCGTGATGTGAGCCGGAATCTTGGCTCTCACTTGCCCGGCTGCGCGTTCGATCTCCGACAACCGACCCAAAAGCTCGCTAGGAGCAGGGATCGAAATTACGTAGCACGAATACCCAAACTCGTCGTTTTCGAGGTCTTTGGAATCGATGGTCATGCTATCGAGCCAACCTGACTGCCCTAGTGTGATGCCCTGTAGTGGGTAGAGAGCAGGTCTTCGCCCCAGTCGTGCGTAAAGTCACGAAGCACCGAGTGAATGTGGTTTGCGTCGTTCTGGGTGTTGTCGTACTCAATCAGGAATCGTGGGTGCCGAATGGCGTAGTAGTGCCCCTCGCCGACCTCGGCCGGACCCGCCCACGCAAACGTGGTGCCTTCGAAGCCAGCGGATTCGATTTCCCGCCAGTAGTTCGATGCAAGATCATCGGCAGCACGGGTCACATAGTGCTTCACGAGTTTCACGAGCTGATCGCGCTGGCCATCACCAAGCGCACTGAACTCGATGCCCTTGGGAGCAATGTTGGGATCGAACGATCGAACGTTGGTTGTCAAAATATCGGCTGGGGCAATCGCATCGACCACCGCCAGTTTGGTCTGGTCGCCATCCAGAGACGTCAGCAACGTCCTCGCCCAGTCCTGTTCCTCAATCAGTGTTCGCTCGCCCTTGCGATCACCGTGTCGAATTTCAGCCGGGTTTGCTCCAAAGAACAACGGAAGAATAGCAACCTGCTCGGCATTGATGACGTTGACTGAAAGACCAATGTGGTGGCCACCGACCCTGAATCCCCAAGGCTCGTCGACGGTTCCCGGAGTTCCAAAAATACTGAACCAGTAGCGGTCGATATTGCGTTCCCAATTCGACTTGCCGTCTTGGATCATCTCCCACTCGCCGAGAATCGTCTCAAGCTCGATGATCCTGTGAGCCGTAGCGCTGCCCCGAGCGCTGTAGGCCGTTTCCATTAATCGGAAAGCAGCGTCTCGTTGGGAATCGCTCATCACTCGCACCCTTAGACCGTCTCGTTCGATCGGTGTATAGGCCCACTCGTACCGTTCATCGCTAGCGAATTCGAACGAAGCAGTCTGGCGCTGCGAATCGTCCAGCGAATTCAGGAAATCGTTTGCAGCCGCCGTCATGCGCTTTACAGCTTCGGTGGCTAATGATGGGACAGGCGATGTGGTAGTCATCGTATTTCCTTTTTAAGTAAACGGGAACTTTAGGGAGTGCCCACTATATGCCCACTGGTGACCATGTGGGGAGTGTTACAAAAAATGTAACTAGTTACCTATCCCCAGGTACCGAACAGTCGTTCGCAGGTGCCACCCAAAATTTGGCTGTCGAGTCCGGGACCAATTGCCGGCTCGATATGATCGATGATCTCCCAGCCCTTGGTGTATCCGGTCTGTTCAACGATGAACGGGAAGTCTGTCCCCCACATCAGGCGATCCTCTCCGTAGGCCTCGATCAGTTGATGCACCCATTGGAAGAGGTCGATGTACGGATATTCTTCGTTTGAAGCCCTGGGGAACTCCGAAAGTTTTACGTTTAGATTTGAGTATCGGGACATCGCTAGTAATCGCTCGAAATCGGGAACGACTGAACCGTCCCTGTTCGGCACACAGTGACCGAAATGATCGATAATGGCGTCGGTTTCGGGGTACACGGCTGCCAGCGTTTCGATCTCTTCGTAGTTGTTGGGGCTCACCAGAAACCCAACAGGGATGCCGAGTTCTCCGGCACGTTTGTAGAGCGCCGCGCCCACATCACCGTTCATCAGTTCGCCCTCGCGCCACAGTGCCGGGTTGAAACGAACCCCGCGGTATCCACGCGAAACAAGATCGTCGAGCATGCCCACCGGGTCGTCTGCCTGCGGATCGACAAGGCACATTCCGACGAACCGATCTGGCCAACTCGCAATCGTGTCGTCGACGTAGCTGTGATCGAATCCATGGACTATCGGCTGGACGATCATCGCCCCTGCGACGTCTGCACGATCCATCAGATCCAATAGGAATTCGGCGTCACCTCGTGCTCTGGGTTCAGTGGTGCCCTCCCGATACGGGTAAGTCTCGGGATCATGCGCCCAAACGTGGAGATGCGAATCAATCTTTTTCATGTTGTTAGTTCGATCAGGTTCCAGTTCATTATTCCTGGTCGGGAATCACTTAAAAATGCATGCTTGCACATGGTGCAGAAGCTTACGTGATCCGGGTCATCACAGAAAGAGCCAGTTGAGCGAGTCCAAAATCTTCTTCAGCGATGTGAGATAAGCGCGCCCGGCGCCTTGATTCGGTGTGGGCGGGTGATACATTCCCTGCCAATACGAACTTTCAAATACCGCTTACGCTTCGCAATCGCCAGTTCGCCAGACTTTCTGTGCGCCCGGTTGGCTGGCGAATAGAAACGAGAATCCATGATCAAGCTCAGCCTTCAGTCACTTTGCTACCGCGACACGTTCAACGCCGGAAA
>CAVOCL010000291.1:0-3218 GCA_963694185.1 Dehalococcoidia bacterium | reverse complement strand
CCTCGTTCGCGTTCATGTTCGTCGAGGTGCCTGATCCGGTCTGGAAAATATCGACAACGAACTGATCGTCGAACTCACCATCGATAACACGTTGTGCCGAATCGATAATCGCCTGTGCGATCTTTTCGTCAATAGCGTCGAGATCGAGGTTCACAACCGCAGCCGACTGCTTGATCTGGCCAATCGCCTTGATGAACGACCGGCCTAATCGCAAATTGCTGATCGGGAAGTTGAGTTCGGCCCTGCGAGCGTTGCCTCCGTAATAAGCGTTTACCGGCACTTCCAACTCGCCCATCGAATCGCGTTCGAGGCGCATTTCCTGCGAGGCCATCTTCTACTCCAGTGTTAGTTGTTACTTCGATCGAATCTATAAATAAGTTTCAAGGCTGCATAGACCGCAAGCAATGATAATCCCGAGACGCCGGTTTGAACGGCTATCGCGGCAGCGGTTTCGCCAGCGCCGGCGCTCCACCTAGAAGCGTTGCTACCGCGGCGGCCCAGAACACCATCTAGATTCCGAAAACCTCAATTTATCGAAGCGAGCTAATCAGTAGCCGAGCCGTCCATCCCGAGAACACCCTTGATCGCCTCGATCATCCCGAGATGGCGGTTGAGGTGCGAAATGTGGCCGAACATCGCGTCGCCCACTTGCAATCTCACGTTGTCCCAATCGTAGAAATCAGATTCAAAAACACCGTCGTCGATCTGTGAAAAGCGCATTTCACACAGCTCGAAAGACGACCTTGCGTAGCCGACGATTCTAATCATGTTGGGCAATTCCAATTTTGCCGATTCAGACTTGCCCGTGCCTGTTCCACCACCCAGTTTTCCGGGCATGGGATTCTCGAATCCCCATTCGTCGGCGATTCCGAGGGCTGTCCACAATTCGGCGCCTTTATTGCGGAGATCGGCTTCTCCGTTGGCGATGGGGAATAGCGTTGCTTGCACGATGTCGGACCACCGGGAAACGTGCCACAAGTGCCATTTTGCAGAGGGCGCAGTTGGCGCTGCCCAGCGCGAGGACTGTTCGTCGTACATACCGGTGACGATTTCAAGCAGAAGCGCGTTGGCGCGCATCAGGCGGCGAAGTGCGATTGCGGAGGCTGAGAGATGCATGGAATAACCCCACTCTACAAGAGAGGACGACCACGAGCATCCTACGAGGGCTCGCCAGACGCTTTTTGTCATTGCGAGAAGCCTGCCCTGAGGCGACGTGGCAATCGGTGATAGGGCCGGTACACGTTAGGATTCGGCCATGCGATTCGGGGCCATTCCACACGGCGTTGTATGCATATGCCAGTAGATGGAGCGAGCCGACGTTATTGCCACGTCGTCCCTCCTCGCAATGACAGTCCACCCGTGGCGCACTCTGACAAGTACCGCTAAACAGTCACCGAGCCGTCTTTACCCAGCACACCGCTGATCGCTTCGAGCATTCCTAGATGACGATTGGCGTGGGATAAGTAACCAACCATGGCGTCGCCCACGTTGGTTTTATTGTCGTGCCAATCGGTGAACGGAGCATTAAAGGTCACGTCGTCCAGCTTGCCGACCCGTTTTTCGAGCAGTTCAAACGATTCTTTTGCATACGCCCGAACTTTCGACACGCTCGGAAGCGGCAGCGATTTGCCGTTCTCATTGCCAAGACCCGATCCCGCTCCCCACATGCCCAGGTCAACTCCGTCGAAGCCCCATTCGTCGGCAACTCCAGGGAATTCCCATAGCTCGGGTGTTTCTACATCGACTACAGGCGAAAGAAGGGCCTGAACGTAGTCGGCCCATCTCGCCATGTGCCACAGGTGCCATTTGCATGACGGTGCAGTTGTAGCGGGCCAGCGTGACGCTTCCTCTTCGGTGAGGGCATCGACGACCTGCAGTAGCTGACCATCGAGTTTTGTGAGGCGTGACGAGATTATTTCGGAAGGAGTTGGAAGTGGCATTTACGTTGTTCTGTTTGGATTATCGCTGTTGTATTAGGCGTGAAGTCGAGCCCATTCAGGATCCGGGTGCGAAGCAATGAAATCGTGATCAAGTTCGTATCCAAGACCTGGCTTGTCGGGCAGGTGCAGATGACCATCACGAATGTCCAGCGGTTCAGTGATGACCGAATTGTAGTTTTTCAATGAGTGCTCCGACATTTCGAGTCGGTAGATGTTTGGCACGTTCATCAGCACATGTGCGCCGGTGATCACGTTGAAGGCACCTGAAGCGTCGTGCGGACTGATCGGCACATAGTAAGTTTCGGCAAGTATGGCGATGCGCTTCATTTCCGAAATTCCGCCAGTCCAGCAGATGTCGGGCATGATGTAGTTCACCAAACCCTCCTGCAGGTACGGTGCGAAGTCCCATCGGGTGTACTTTCGCTCGCCGATGCAGAGGTTGATATCGGTATTGCGTCGCAGCTGTCGATGGGCATCGAGGCTTTCCGGCTGAAGCGGTTCTTCGAACCAGGTCAGGTTGTGCTTCATCATGCGATTGCACATTTCTGTAGCGGTAGACACATCGAAGTTGCCGTGGGCGTCGATCATCAGTTCGATATCGGGGCCGATAGCACTTCGAAGTTCACCCATTAGATCGTCTGCATACGCAGCACCAGAAGCTGAAATTTTGCCATCGATGTATCGACGGTGGTGTTTGCCCATTTCGGGGCTGAAGGGATCGAGCTTGAGCGCCTGGTATCCGAGCGCTACTTGACGTTTGGCATCAGCAACACATGCGTCGATGTCGTCGATGTACGAGACGTGCGAATAAACGGGGACCGAGTCACGCATCTTGCCGCCGAGCAGATCCCAAACCGGACGTCCCAGCGCTTTGCCCTTGATGTCCCACAGCGCCATGTCGATTCCACTGGCGAGGGTAGTGCCGAATCCGCGGGAACCTAGCGTTCCGAAACGTCGGAATATTCGGTGCCAGATTGCATCGATATTAGCGGGATCCAAACCGATCAGACCTTCGGAAAAGTCTTGCCCTTCGAGATCGTTCTTGAGCATCTCGGTGGCATTACCAACTATCAGCGCTCCGCCACCACCGGAGTTCGTTGACTCACCAACTCCTGTGATCCCTTCGTCGGTGTCGATCTCAACAAACAGCCATGATCGAGTGCTGCCTTCAGGTCGAGTGAGGTAAACGCGCAGGTCGGTGATTTTCATATGAATCTTCGATTCGTTATTTGCTAGTGCTGAGCGAACGCACGAAAAAGTTTGCAACACCTGTACCGA
>CAVOCL010000290.1:0-3250 GCA_963694185.1 Dehalococcoidia bacterium | reverse complement strand
GAGAGCCAATTTGATATTGGAAGTGCGATTAGTGACACGCCCGTACCGACGATTAGCACTAGTGGAAGACCAGCGATATCGTCGATTCCTCGCAGGCCGAGCGAGTCGATCCACGCGGTAAGCGCCAGATCGATAACGAAGAAGCTGATGAAAATGAGCCCGGTCGATACGGCCAGCATCTTCCACACATCCCAGCGAACGTGGTGCCCGAGCTCGTGGGCCATTACTACTTCGATCTCATCGGCTGTGTTCGATTCGATCAGGGTGTCGGAGATGATGATTCGGCGGGTGCGTCCCCATCCGGTGACGGCGGCGTTAGCTTTGGACGTTTTGTCGCCAAGATGCCACACGTAGATGCCCTGGACGTGGGTTCCGATCTGATCGGCGAGAGCGAATAATCGGTCTTTTAGTTCGCCATCTGGAATCGGCTCGAACTTGTAGAACAGCGGTAAGAGTAAGACAGGAACCAACGCCATGAGAATGATGACGAGTATCGTTGCGCCGATCGCAGCCCAGAGCCACCAGAGTTCCGGTTGTGATCTCAGCAGCCAGTACATTCCTGAAACCAACACAACCAATAGCACCGATTGGATAAGGGTTCCTTTTAGCCAATCGATCATCCAGCTACGGAACGAAACCTTGCTGAGATCGAATTTCTTTTCGATGATGAAACCCGAGTAGACCTCGAACGGAAACTCGATGACTTGGAATCCGACTCCGATAACGAGCAGGTAGAGCACGACGATGATTGCCGCTGCGCCAGTCCAACCTTCAACGAGATTTCTGATCGCTTCTGATCCACCTGCGAGTAGGAACACGAGTGGCACGATGACGTTGATGGCCATCGAGACAACCGACATCGTTAGCTTTACGCGTTGATACTGACGTGCCTGTTCCGGGTCGACTGGCGTTACGGGTTTTGGCGGATCGGGTGTGTTTGGTTCGGGCTGGGCGGCTTCTGGAGTGGTCATGCTTTTAGGCGTGTCTAAGAGACCACGGCGATCTTGTTTCGTTCGATCAGATCGAAGTCGATTTTTGCGCCAAGTCCGGGATCGTTGAACGCATGGACGTTGCCGTCGGAGTCGATGTTTATTTCGGTCTCAAGACCGTATTTTTGTGCGCCGTCAGGGAGTAGCACCTCGAAGAACTCGCAGTTCTTCATCGCCATGATGGCGTGGAGGTTTGCAACGTTGTTCAGCGAGTTTCCGCCGTGATGCACTTCGTAGTTCATGTGAAAACCTTCGGCGAGATGTGCGGTTTTCATGATGGCCGTGATGCCGCCTTTAATCGCAACATCGCCACGAAGGTAGTCGGTTGCCTGAGCGGTTAGCCATGGGGCGTATGCTGTGAATCCGCCGGGAGAATATTCGGTCGCCATGATCGGAATGTGAAGCTGCTGCTTGAGCTTGGTGTAGTTGTAGAGATCGTCGTCGGCGAGCGGGTCTTCGTACCAGTAGTAGTCGAGATCCTGAATTGCACGGCCAACACGAATCGCCTGTGGGTAGTCGTACGACCATGTCGAGTCGAGCATCAGCGTGTGCTTGTCGCCAACTGCTTCGCGGATTTGTCGGCAGCATTCAATGTCGAGTTCTGGGTTCGTTGGCGGGTGGATCTTGTACGCCGTCCAGCCGTCGCTTTTCATCTGGGCTGCTTCTTCGGCGTAGATCTCGGGCTGCTGGTAGACCGTTGACGATGCGTAGGCGCTAACTGTGGTTCGGTAGGTGCCGAGAAGCTGGTGGATTGGCATGTTGGCTGCCTTGCCGCAGATGTCCCACAGAGCGATGTCACAGGCACCGACTACCCTGATGCCCGACTTGCGAGTGAGTTGGCTTAGCGTTTGCCACAGGCGTTCTCGGTCAAGTGGGTTCTGACCGACGAGAACTGGTTTTAGATATTTGATCAGCGAGTTCGTGTCGAGACTTGCCGGCTGACTTGAGCTTCCAAGAAACGCGTGCCCATCGATGCCCTCGTCGGTTGAAATCGTGACCAGCCCGAGATCAGACTCGCCGCCGATCTTGCCCGAGAGAGCGCTGTAGTGCGTGGTGGGAATGTTCTCCCATTTGAACAACGTGACAGTTACATCGGTGATCTTCATAGTGTTTCGTTAGCTCCGGGCGTCGTCGGACGACTTGGTCGCGCGTCGCAGTGCGTTAGCTCCGGGCGTCATCGGATGACCGGTACGAGCACTGTTGGACGGACTGGTTGCCCAGAGTACCTTTCTTTCGTTGAACCTCTTCCCGAAGGACAGGGGACTATTGTTGCAATCTCATTGGTGATTAATAAAACGGCTGGCTCGGTACTAGCGTGTCGACTACAGCTACCTCGCCTACGGTGAACCGTTCGAGAACTGATTCATCGATTTCGATGCCGAGTCCGGGTGCTATTGGCACTTCCACTCTGCTGTTTTTCTGGGTGAAGAACGACTCGGTGAGGTTTTCTCTGATTGGGTGAGGTGTTTGATCGAACTCGAGTACAGATTCGTTCTGATAGGGGATGTTCGTTTGGCCGATCTGGCCGATTGGTTGAACAGCCAACGTATGTACCGCAGCTGCGAAGCTAATTCCAGTGCCCCAGAAGTGCGGATTAAACTTGATGCCGAATGCCTGTGCCATGAGCCCAACACGGTGCAATTCCGATGGCCCACCAACACCGCAGGTGTCGGGCTGGATGATGTCGAATGTTCTTTCGGCGAGCCGAGGAGCGAACTCCCATCGTGTCGAAAGGCTTTCACCTCCCGAAATCGGAATCGGAGACTTTTCCTGAACCAGCTTGTTACCTACGAAATCTCGTGATGCGCATGGCTCTTCGAACCAGGTGATGTCTTGATCGACGACCATGTTTGCGAAAGTGAGCGCGGTCGATGGGTCGTACGATTCGTTGGCGTCGAACATTAGCCGCACGTCTGAACCGATGGCTTCTCTTGTCGCTTTTATTCGGTCTGCATCCTCTTTCAGTGACAGCGCACCGACCTTCATCTTCATCCCCGTGAAGCCCTGCTCGACGTACCCAACTGCTTCTTCGAGATGCGGTTTCAGGGCGTAGTTGTCGATGTAGTAGAGGCCGGTGGCATATACGGCGATCGAGTCGTGAAGGCGACCGCCCATCACTTCCGCAACAGGCTTACCGGTTGTTTTGCCGACGATGTCGTGGAGCGCAGTGTCGATTGCGCTGGCTGCCATCACGGCAACGCCTGCGTACCCGTGGCTCTGGTACGTGGCGCGGTGAATCTTGTGCCAAATTTGCGAAATGT
>CAVOCL010000289.1:0-3271 GCA_963694185.1 Dehalococcoidia bacterium | reverse complement strand
CGCTGGCACAGATCCTGATTTTCATCAGGATGACAGTTGGTGTGGCTAGGCCACTTTTTCTTGCCTCTGGGTAATTGGCTCAGGAGTTAGGTTGTTGGTGGGTTGGGCGTGATTGCAACGTCGTTCTTTCCTCATTCCTCGCAATGACATAAGGGGGCGTTCTCTTCCACCGCTTGCTTGGGGCGTGGTAGGTTGTGTGGCTGGGGCGAGGGTGGCTGTTTGTTGGCGTTGGTTTTGTTGGCTGATTTGGAGTTTTGGGTCTTTTGAAAATTACTGATATTAAGACGTTTTTGATGGCGGCTGGCGTGTCGCAGGCGCAGGGTTCGTCGGGTTGGAGTCAACGCAACTGGTGCTTCGTGAAGGTGTATACCGACGAGGGCATTGTTGGTATTGGTGAGGGTTCTGGCTGGCCTCGTGTTGTTCAGACAGCGCTTGAAGATTTGCGAGCGATCGTTGTGGGTGAGGACCCTGCGAATATCGAGCGAATCTGGCAGAAGATGCTGGTTACCACCATGGGTAACGGTATGACGGGTACGCCGGGTTCTGGTGCAATGAATGCTATCGATATGGCGCTTTGGGACATCAAGGGCAAGGCTCTTAATACGCCGGTGTGGAATCTTCTCGGCGGCAAGATGAGAGACAAGATTCGAGCTTACGGTCACGCTGGTACGCCAGAGAGGGCGCTTGAGCTGGTCGATAAGTACGGGTTGAAGGCTTTGAAGACTGGGGGCGTTCATCGCACTGCCGACAAGGTGGAGGCGCTTCGCAAGGCTGTTGGCGACGATGTGGATTTGATGGTCGATGCGCATGGTCCTCCGTGGCACAGCACTAAGGACGCGATCATCGTTGGTAAGTCGCTTGAGCAGTTCAATTTACTTTTCTATGAAGATCCAGTGCCGCCCGATAACGTTGAGGCGTTGCGTAGAGTTCAAGACAATGTGGATATTCCGATTGCTGCCGGAGAGCGGCATTCTCACATCTGGGGTGTGCGTCGATTGATCGAAGAAGAGATTGTCGATGTGATTCAGCCTGATACGGGTCGTATTGGCGGTATTAGCCAGATGATGAAGCTTTCGGCGATGGCTGAAGCGCACTTCATTTCGGTTGCTCCTCATTCGGGGTCGTTGGGTCCGATTGCGGAGTATGCGGCGATTCACATTTTGGCTGCGATTCCGAATGCGTTGATTCTTGAGCGATTGCATGACGATGTTCCGGCTCGCTACGAGGTTGTGCCTGAAATTCCGACTGTAGACGGGTTTATCGAGGTGCCGGATGCGCCGGGTTTGGGTGTGGATATCGATGAGGACGTTGTGGCTGCGAATCCTTCGCATGGCAATACTTCGACTCCGGGTCGAGAGGGTGATGGGAATTACGAGCCGGGTACGTGGAATGAGCATGTTTATGTTCAGACTAGGTACAGTCGGCAGGCGAATTTGCGAGGTGGCTAGGCCACTTTGTCTAGCTACTTAGTTGTTGGCTGGGGCGTGATGTTGTTGGGTGGTTGGCGTGGTTGCCACGTCGTTCCTCCTCGCAATGGCAGATGAACGTTTATTAGCTGGGGCGTGGAGTTGTTGGCTCGTTTGCACAGATCCTGATTTTCATCAGGATGACAGTTTGCGGATTACAAACGGTTAGATTCGATCGACGTATGAATTAAAAGGAACTAGTTCAATGTATTTGGGTACACAGGGGCAGCCGGTTACTGATGATGAACTTAGTGTTTTGAGTCAGCTTGGGGTGAATCACATTTCGTCTGATCCTGAGGGTCCTTGGACCGGATGGGATCGGCATGCGTTTGCTGCTCATCAGGAGCGGTTAGCGAAGTACGGTATTACGCTCGATATGTCGTTGATGCCGTTGGGTTCGCGCTCTGCGTTCGAGAATGATTCCGGGAATGTGTTTCTTGGTGCGAGCAAGGAGCGTGACGAGGAGATTGACCTGCTTTGTCACCTGATCGAGGAGGCTGGCGCTGCTGGTGTGAGGGCGCTGCGGTACAACATTACGATTCTGGGTCATATGCGAACCGAGCCGCGATATGGTCGTGGTGGCGCGCAATTGTCTTCTTTCGATTATTCGAAATTGGATCAGACTCTGGGCGAGTTTGAGGGCGGGGCTGCGGACGCGGACGAGATGTGGGAGCGGATCGACTATTTCTTAGGCAGGGTGGTTCCGGTTGCCGAGGCGAACAAGGTGCAGATAGCTTGTCATCCGATGGATCCGGGTATTGGGAATCGTGAGTACCGGGGTGTTGCGAGGGTGATGGGTACGGTTGATGGCTTGAAGAAGTTTATTTCGATGCATGAGAGTGCGTATCACGGGTTGAACTTTTGCCAGGGCACTGTTTCGGAGATGCTTGAAAATCCGGGCGAAGAGATTTTCGATGTGATTCGATATTTTGGTGAGCGCAAGAAGATTTTCAACGTTCACTTCCGAAATATTAAGGGCGGATTTTTGGATTTCGTTGAGGTATTCCCCGACGAGGGCGATATCGACATGCTTGAGGCGATTAGGGTGTATAGAGACGTCGGGTACGAATATATGTTGATGCCAGACCATGTTCCTGGTTTGGCTGGGGGCAACGCACGCAGGGTTGGTTTTGCGTACTGTTATGGCTATATCAACGCTGCGCTGCAATCGGTTTCTCAATGACTCGAAAAGTACAAATGGACTACGAATATAAATCAGACGGAGTGAATAGATCGATTGGTGTTCTTGCCGTTCGGGTAGCGGTTGGGCTGCCTATTGCTTTGGTGGCCGGGTTTGTTGGCAACATGATTAACGGCATGCTTATTCCTTCGCCTGGCGCGGGCGACGAGCTGGCGTTTATCGTTCGCACGCTTGTCATTGGGTTTGCTGCTTCGACTGGTGGAATGGTTGCGTGGTTCAACTTGTACGAATCGAGGTCGGGTGCTGCGTTAGTTTGGGCGCTTGGCGGAGTAGGTGGCCTGATTGGTGCGGTTATCGGTTATTACGTTGGCGACACATATATTAAGAACCACGATGTGTACATTCTGAATCAACAACTAGCGCAGGTTGTGATCATAGGTTCGGCAATCGGTTCGAGCGTGTTCGCTGTGGTTCTTTCAGTAGTTTCCAGTCGTTCAGGCAAGTGATTGTCGTGTTCTCTGGCATTGTTTGCCGGAACTGCGAGAAGGGCATTTCGACTATCTGAGTGAGATTGCCGTCGAAATTCGTTAAGTGTAAATTCCTAGAGGAAGCCTTCTAAACAGGTCGAATTGAATTGACACACGTTCTGCTATTGCATACCTTG